>NZ_JAKUGG010000006.1:0-258402 GCF_022663835.1 Bacillus cereus group sp. BfR-BA-01347
TCATAAAAGAATTAAGGCAAAATTAAAGGGTATGAGCCCAGTACAATACCGGGCTCATACCCTAGAGGCTGCCTAATGAAACGACCTGTCTAACTTTCGGGGGTCACTTCACACTTTGAACGGCTTTTTTTATGAGAATTGTTTAAGTGCTCTTTCGGCTAGTAAAGCAAAGTATTCTGCACTTATAGGCAGTGCCTCTTCATTAATTGTAAAAGCAGGATGATGCCATTCATGTGTACCGCTCGTTCCCATAAAGACGAATGAACCTGGTATTTCCTGTTGGTAAAATGAAAAATCTTCTCCAGCCATTGACGGACTAGGTGAGATGATATTAAGATTCATCTTTGTGGCAACTTGAGTAGATAAGTCTGTAAGAGCTTTATCGTTGTGAACAGCAGGAGGACCTGAAAAAAAACGGAATTCCGTTTTTACACCTAATGCATCAGATACACCTTTAATAATACGCTCCATGAGTGCTGGAATCTTTTCACGTGTTTCAGCTTGGAACGTGCGAATAGTACCTTCTAATGTAGCTTTTTCAGGAATCACGTTCCACGTATTTCCTGCATGAATATTTGTGACACTAACAACCGCATTATGAGATGAACTTATATTTCGGCTTACAATTGTTTGCAGTGCCATCACAATTTGAGAGGATGCGACAATAGGATCTACGCCAGCATCTGGTACAGCCGCGTGTGTACCAACTCCGTGAATTTCAATTTCAAATCGATCAACTCCGGCCATCAGTGGACCATCTTTAATGCCAATAGTACCTACTGGTAAATCAGGTTTATTATGCATGCCGAAAATCGCTTGCACATTACGTAAATGTCCAGCATCAATAACTTTGCAAGCGCCATTACTACTTTCTTCAGCTGGTTGGAATATGAAGCGAACCGTTCCATTTAGGGAAGATTCTCTTTCTTTTAATAAGAAAGCAGTACCTAAAATAGCAGCTGTATGAAAATCGTGTCCACAAGCATGCATTTTCCCTCGTACTTTAGATGCATAGGACAAATGTGTTTCTTCTTGAATAGGAAGAGCATCAATATCAGCACGAACTGCTACAATTGGTCCGTTTTTATTACCAGACACTTCAGCGATAATTCCTGTTTCTAAATTGGAATCAATGATAGTAATATTTTTTTCTTCTAACCAATTTTTTATTGCTTTTGTTGTTTCGAACTCTTCATATGATAGTTCTGGATACTCATGTAAATGTCGACGCACGGAAATAAGTTTTTCTTTTAGTTGATTTGAAATAGATACCATGTAGTATGCCTTCTTTCTTCAGCAAAATATTTATCATAAGTATACAACAATAAAAGAGAGGATTCTCAAATGAAAATCCTCTCTCGTTTATCCCGTATTAATGGGCAGCCCGATTGGTTCAACTAATTAAAGTTTTACTTTATGCTGCGACTTTTTTATGCGTATGATGTTTACGATAACGTCCACGCATTGCGTATGCAATTTGCGGGATTGCAATCCCAATTAATATAAGTGATACACCGAACCATTGTGAAGATAGTACAGCTTCTTTTAAAACGAATACTGACATAATTGTTGTAACTGGTAGTTCCGCTGCACCAAGAATAGTTGCTAAGCCAGAACCGATTTTTGGAATACCGATTGTAAAGGCAATAGATGGAATTACGATACTAAATGTTCCTAATCCTAAACCATATTTCCATAGACCTTGAGAAATGGCACCATTAAAAATAAATGTTGGTGGGAATACAATCATGACTAAAGTTAAAGCACCAGTCATTAAGAGAACACCGCGCGGTAATGAAGGTACTTCAACAGCAACTTTTCCGCTCACGAAAATGTATGTTGCGAATGTAACAGCAGATAATAAACCTAAAATGATCCCAGTCGTATCGAAAGCACCTACTGATTGTTCAAATAAACCACTTGATAAAAATGTCCCTACAAGTAAGAAAATAACAGAAATAACTTTTTCTCTTGAAGGTAATGTTTTTGTTGCGACTGCTTCAATGATAATTCCGACCCAAACGAATTGGAATAAAAGAATAATTGCAATAGAAGCTGGTACAGTTTTTAATGAAGCATAATAAAAAATTCCGGTAAAACTTGCAGATGTTCCTGCAACGAATAAAAGTAATGCTTGCTTTAAAGGAACGCGATGTCTAGAAAATAGAAGTGTAATAGCAAGCAAAATAATCCAACCGAACAAATATTGGCTGCCAATTACCTCTCCAAGTGAAAATCCTTCTGCATATGCAAGCTTAACAAAAATAGCTAAAATTCCATAACTACACGCTCCTAATAAAACTAAAAGAGAATAACGAAGCATGAAAAATTCCTCCCATCTATATGAAGTTGTTCCGTATCGAAAATATATAACTAGAGGGAAGTATACAAAATTAGAAATAAAGGGTCAAATGAAAGAAAAGTATGACATTTTATAGAATAATAATAAAAGTATGATATTTATGCATAATCTTGAAATTATTAATAGTAGAAGTATTATAAAATCAACTTTGTATTGTATAGAGACAGCATTTGAAAAAAATATTTTTTTAAACCAATATGTATATAGACGTACTAGTAACGTGCTAATTATTTGAGAAACTATGTTACCTTTGTTATGGTAATAACAATTAAAGGAGTTGTAAAATCCATTTGAGTTTTTCTATATAATAGAAGGAAATGAAAACGTTTTATTAGAAACTGTGAGGAAGTATGGTTTTTCTTATTACCACGTTGTAAAAGTGATTTCACGAATTGTTCATAGTATTTTTATGTGTTTTTGTTACAATATTTAGGGAGAGGAGTGGAATGATGCAAGATATTAGTATTTTTTTAGCGTTTGGCGCCGGGTTCTTATCATTTATTTCCCCATGTTGCTTACCGCTTTATCCGGCATTTTTATCGTACATAACAGGTATGTCGGTTTCTGAATTGAAAGAAGAAAATGCAATGCTTCGCAAAAGAAGTATGATACATACAGCGTTTTTCTTACTTGGATTTTCAATTATATTTATTGCAATTGGATTTGGTACAAGTTTTATTGGAGGAATCTTTACTGACTATAAAGATTTAATCAGACAGTTAGGTGGTATATTTATCATCGTGTTCGGCTTAATTATTGTCGGGGTGTTTAAGCCGAAATTTTTAATGCAAGACCGTAAATTTACATTTAAAAATCGTCCAAGTGGCTATTTTGGATCAGTACTAATTGGATTAGCTTTTGCAGCAGGGTGGACGCCATGTACCGGACCAATTCTAGTGTCCGTAATTGGATTAGCAGCAACAAATCCAGAATCAGCAATGATATACATGATTGCTTACATACTTGGATTTGCAATCCCGTTTTTCGTATTGTCATTCTTTATTACGAAAATGTCTTGGATTAAAAGAAATAGTATGGCCTTCATGAAAGTCGGAGGATATATTATGATTGTTATGGGTGTCTTCCTATACTTTAACTGGATGACGAAAATTATCGTATATTTCTCAAGTTTATTTGGTGGTTTTACTGGTTTTTAGTATTATTCTGCGAAAATGTTGGAAATACTAACGGAAAAGCATATAATGAAAGTATATTTTGCATATAGCCACAAAAAAGGATGAGAAAATATGAACATAGTTCTTTTATCAAGTATCGTTGCTGTTTGTATGGCTGTCGGTGCGATGTTTATTCGTTTAAAAGCAGCTAAGAAACCTGCAACATTGAAAAAAATTATACTTCCGCCATTTTTTATGAGTACGGGCGCATTGATGTATGTTTTTCCTGAATTTCGATTAACTCCAGCAGAAATGTTAGAAGCAATTGGTGTCGGTTTGATTTTCTCTATTTTTCTTATTAAAACATCTAAATTTGAAATTAGAGGACAAGAGATTTATTTGAAGCGTTCAAAAGCCTTTGTTTTTATATTAATTGGATTACTTGTAGTGCGGATTGTATTTAAAACATACTTAAGTCAATCTCTTGATTTAGGACAACTTAGTGGCATGTTCTTCTTACTTGCGTTTGCGATGATTGTGTCATGGAGAATTGCAATGTATCGTTCCTTTACGAAATTACAGAAGGAAATGGAAAAAGAAGATGGTTTTTATAATGAAAAAGATATGAAGCTAACTTAAAAACTGTATATGTATTAAATAAAAAAGACAGCGTCAAAGGCGCTGTCTTTTTTATCGAAAATAATATGAAGTTACTTTGCAAGTAAAGATTGATAGTTAGAATAATCAATCTTTTTTTCTTGTAGTTTTTTAATTAAAAATTTATGATCACGCTTTGGTGTGGCAATGATGTATCCTTTAATAATTAAGTCTTGTGTAATTTGAGAGGCATTTTCTTGTAATGCAAGTTCTCCAATTTTTCCAGCAATCTTTGATTTTGCAACATCGCGAAATAGTTCTGGAACAGGACTTACAAGCTCTTCTAACAATTGTTTTTGTTCGTCAGTCCATAAATGTCTCGTTTTATTTATGTAGTGTTCTTCCCAATCTAAAATGGACATGCCGTCTTCTTTCGGTAAACGTTTTAAAAATTTTCTGAACATAAAGTATCCACCGATAGACATAAGCCCTAATAAAATAACCGTCCATAATACAATGAACCAACTGAACCATCCCTCGAGCAAGCATATCCCCCCTTAATGATAGCGGTTTTCTTTTATTCATATTATATACAGTGAGATTCATAGAAAGCAAGAACGCTTGGTCATTTTGACCAAGCGTTATAGTTTAAACGAAGTATAGTTGTTCAACACATAAATTATTATTATCGTCTTCAACATACTCAATAATAAGTGTGCCAACTTTACGATCTTTATCTTCAGTTGTGAAAATAGAGTAAGAAGTAAAACGTGTTTTTGATAGGCCGCTTATATGTGTAGGTAAAGAAATGTAGTTGTTATCGCGGAAGAATTCCATCAGTTCAATATCCTCAAATTCTTTTCGGTCAACTTGTTTGTTTGTATAGCGGCGTTGAAGTTGTTTTAAAGATTCATTCCAAGAAATTGCTTTTGTGTCGTATACCATTGTTCTATCTCCTTACTGTATGTAATTATTAAGAACATACGTTCTAATCTAGTATACTCTTTTTATTAGAAAAGGGAAAGCAAAAAATAATGTAAGCTTGGATTTCCAAGCTTACATTATTGATGCGTCCGTCATAATCTCTATTTTTCATTATAAGTTAGATAAGAATAAGAAACAAGATGATATATATAATGTTGAGAGTTTTCAAGGTTCTGTATATTATAGGTGTACTAAAGTGTAAGGGAATGAGAGGCGTGGCATATGTAATTTCACTGCAAGGGCCGATGGCTAGCGGAAAAACAACATTAGCAAAAAGGTTAGAAAAGAGAGGGTTTCGAGTTATATATGAAAATCCATATCCAATTGTAGAGAAGCGAAAAAAATTGAATTTAGATATGAATTCAAAAGTAGGGTTTATTATGAATCAAAAAATGTTTATGGAAGCAAAAATTAAGGAGTTTCAAAATGTGAAAAATTCAGTCGTAATTTTTGATCGCGGACCAGAAGACATTGAGTTTTTTACACTCTTTTATCCAACGATTATAGGAGAAGAGTGGGATATAGAAACTGAATTGAAAGATGAATTATATAAATTAAGAGAATGCCGTTCGGATGCGATTTTTTACTTAGATGTTACGAAAAAGAATGTATATGCTAGAAAAAATAATGATAGAACAAGAAACAGAAGTACGTTTGAGGAGCAATTTAAATTAGTAGAAACTGAAAAAGATTGGTATAAACAATTTCCTGTAACTTATGTGGACACAAATAGATTAACAGTGAACAATTTAGAGGTATATTTTATGGACTGGCTAAAGGAGAGAGGGCTATGAAAAAAATACTTTTATTTGTATACCCAACATTTGCAGAGTTTGAAATAACAGTAGCAACGGCATTGCTGAAAAATAAATATGAAATCATCACAGCGGGCTTAACTAAAGAATTGGTTATAAGTGAAACCGGGTTGCAAGTGCAGCCGCATATAGAAGTAAGTGAAGTACGTGTAGATGAGTATGAGGGGATACTTATTCCAGGTGGAGAAGAAGTACAGTTGAAAGATGCAAAACCTCTTTTTTCAATCATTCGTCAATTTCATGAACAAGAAAAATTAGTGGCGGCAATTTGTGCTGGACCGTATGCGCTAGCAAAAGCAGGCTTATTCAAAGAAATCTCGTATACAGTGACCCTAGATTATCAAAAGCTTGATTGTTTTCCAGTAGAAAATTTTGTGTATAAAGAAGTTGTGCAACACTCAAATATCATTACAGCACAAGGGCATGCATTTGTACCATTCGGAATAGCGATTGCCTCTTATTTTGGAGTAGCAAACGAACATAATATAAATTTTTACGGTGGTAAAGGGAATGTGATGATGGAGAAGCTTTTGCCTGAGAATGTATAAAAGCTAGCTAATGCTAGCTTTTTTCTTTTTGACATCGATAAATGGCTAACGTTTTCGGATCGCGCCATATACCATTATGAAGTAACAATTCATTTTCTACTTCTTCTTTTAGCCATTCCTTCATTTCGGTGTGAAGAAGTGTGTTATCCGGTATATTTAACGACGGAAACATGCTAGAAATATAGTTTACAATCGGAGTAGCATGATGAAAAACGAGAGCATTATGAATAACTGTTTCTTCAACAGTTGGAAAAACGGATTGTAATATCTCTTTACCGTTTTCTAAACAAAATGGAGTGACTGATGATGTTGTTTTCGGCAAATCAAATGCGTCTAACATGCGGTTACACATTTCAACTATACGAGGTAGTGTAACGCTAGAATTTGTTGTAGCTAAAAGTGAGCCACCAGGACGAATTACTTTATCGAATCCTTGAATTGTTTTTTCGACATCTTTCATGTGATATAGCATATGTCTTGCGACAATCCAGTCGTAGCAATTAGCTTCAAAAGGAAGTTTTCCAGCGTCACCTAGTCTCCATTCAATTAAATTATTCGTTTTAGTGGCTTCAGAAAGCATGGCTTCTGATTGATCAAAACCGGTTAATTGACCTTTATGGCCATTCGCTTGCAAAAGGGAAAGGAATTTTCCGTTAGCGCACCCAACCTCTAATATTCTTTCTCTCCCTTGAAGTTGTAAATGTTCAATAACGATTTCATCTAAATTCACTTGTTTTTCTTCGTAATGTTTATGTGTATCGATACGTGTTTGTAAATTGTTACTAACGCTATATTGCCGTTTTACATCATTCATTTTTTCATATTCCACTTTCATACAAAATTGTTGAATCGCATGTGTTAATACATCGGTTTTCTTTAAACCTTCGTAATGGAGTGCGGATTCAAACCTTTCAAGTAATTTTTCTTCAATTCGAAAATGAATATCTTTTCGCTTTTTCATTGGAATCTCTCCCCTTTGCATCTGTTAGTGAGACTATAGCATGCCTGAAAAATTTGTGTAAATCATTTGTGTACACAAATGGAGGAGATGAAAAAATTGTTTGAATGTGAGTTTAAACTATTGACGATTTAACCGTTTTCATATATTCTTAAATTAAGAAATATTCAAATAATTAAAAGAAATGAGAGAGTCACATGCTTCTTCAAGGAACACATCGAATTGGTCGTATGGCCATGCTGTTGGCACTTGCGGATGAGAATGAAAGCCCTGTATTATCCATTCCGAAAGGTTGGAAATATTGTACGGGGAAAGTGGGTTCGATGAATTCGCAAAAGGTTGTCGCAGCAATGGAAACAGCGGCTAAAAGCAACCAAGTTATTGAAACAGACGTTTACAGAGAAACACATGCACTTTATCATGCAATTATGGAAGCTTTGTACGGAGTGACGAGAGGTCAAATTCAGTTAGCAGACGTTCTTCGTACAGTAGGACTTCGTTTTGCGATTGTGCGCGGTACACCATACGACGGAAAAAAAGAAGGCGAATGGGTTGCTGTTGCATTATATGGAACGATTGGTGCACCTGT
The DNA here is from genome assembly GCF_022663835.1 of Bacillus cereus group sp. BfR-BA-01347. Classification (NCBI taxonomy): domain Bacteria; kingdom Bacillati; phylum Bacillota; class Bacilli; order Caryophanales; family Bacillaceae; genus Bacillus; species Bacillus cereus group sp. BfR-BA-01347. The sequence goes on from NZ_JAKUGG010000006.1 coordinate 7,969, forward strand.
AAAAGGATCTGAGCATGAGGCGATTGGTTTAGGAATTAATCACATATGATTTGCCCATAGTCTATTAGTTAGAAGGGGGCCTTAATTTTTTAGGACAGAAGTCTGTCTTAAAAAAGATAAGGTCCCCTTTTGCCTTTTTAAGGAGGAAAAATGATGATTACGTTAACAGGACATACATTGACAGTTGAAGAAATGAAGAGGTTATTACTGGAAGGAGAAGGTGTAACAGCTTGTCCAAATAGTATGAAAAAGGTGGCGGAGTGCCGCGAAGTAGTTGAGAAAATTGTAGAGGACGGAAAAGTCGTTTACGGTATTACAACTGGATTTGGAAAGTTTAGTGATGTGCTTATTCAAAAAGATGATGTAAAGGCACTTCAACATAATTTAATTCAGTCACATGCATGTGGGATAGGTGATCCGTTCCCGGAAGAAGTATCACGCGGTATGTTAATTTTACGAGCGAACACGATGCTTAAAGGGGTATCTGGCGTTAGACCGCTCGTTGTAAATATGCTTCTTGAGTTTGTAAATCGTAAAATTCATCCAGTCGTTCCGCAACAAGGTTCACTTGGTGCAAGTGGAGATTTAGCACCTTTATCTCATCTTGCGCTCGTATTATTAGGCGAAGGTGAAGTGTTCTATAAAGGGAAACGCGTTCATGCAATGGTTGCTCTTACAGAAGAAGGGCTTGAGCCGATTGAACTTGAAGCGAAAGAAGGTCTTGCGTTAATTAATGGTACGCAGGCGATGACAGCACAAGGAGTTCTTTCTTATATAGAAGCAGAAGCAACGGCGTATCAAGCTGAACTAATTGCTTCGATGACAATTGAAGGGTTACAAGGCATTATTGATGCATTTGATGAAAATGTTCATAAAGCACGCGGTTATAAAGAGCAAGTGGAAGTAGCAAGCAGAATTCGTGACATTCTTCATGACAGTAAATTAACAACAAAACAAGGAGAACTACGTGTACAGGATGCATATTCACTTCGCTGTATCCCGCAAGTACACGGTGCTTCTTGGCAAGTTTTAAATTATGTGAAAGAAAAATTAGAAATTGAAATGAATGCCGCAACAGATAATCCGCTTATCTTTGATGGTGGGGAAAAAGTAATTTCGGGCGGGAATTTCCACGGTCAACCGATTGCGTTTGCGATGGACTTCTTAAAAGTAGGAATGGCAGAACTTGCAAATATTTCAGAGCGCCGTATTGAACGTTTAGTGAATCCGCAATTAAATGATTTACCACCATTTTTAAGTCCAGAACCAGGACTTCAGTCTGGTGCGATGATTATGCAATATGCTGCAGCATCACTAGTTTCTGAAAATAAAACGTTAGCACATCCGGCGAGTGTTGATTCAATCCCGTCATCAGCTAACCAAGAAGATCACGTAAGTATGGGAACAATCGCTTCACGCCATGCACATCAAATTATTCAAAACGTAAGACGTGTTCTTTCAATTGAAATGATTTGTGCGATGCAAGCTGCAGAATATCGCGGTATTGAAAACATGAGTACAGTGACGAAGAGCTTCTACCATCAAGGTCGTCAGCAAGTACCTTCTATTACAAATGACCGCATATTCTCAACGGATATTGAAAATATTGCGTATTGGTTAAAAACGAATTATTCGATCAAAGAAAGATTAGATGTAAACGCAGCACTATAAAATGAGAAAAAGGAGAGATTGAAATGGAAAAAGTACAACAAACAATTCGCGCGCCAAGAGGTACTGAGTTACAAACGAAAGGATGGGTTCAAGAAGCTGCACTTCGTATGTTAATGAACAATTTAGATCCGGAAGTTGCTGAAAAACCAGAAGAATTGGTTGTATATGGCGGAATTGGCCGTGCAGCCCGTAACTGGGAAAGCTATCAGGCGATTGTAGATTCATTAAAAACGTTAGAAAGCGATGAAACGTTACTTGTTCAATCAGGAAAACCAGTTGCAATCTTTAAATCACATGAAGATGCACCGCGCGTTCTGTTAGCGAACTCAAACTTAGTACCAAAATGGGCAAACTGGGATCACTTCCGTGAACTAGAGAAAAAAGGTCTTATGATGTACGGACAAATGACAGCAGGTAGCTGGATTTATATTGGAACACAAGGTATTTTACAAGGAACATATGAAACATTTGGAGAAGCGGCACGTCAACATTTCGATGGTTCATTAAAAGGCACACTAACACTTACTGCTGGTTTAGGTGGTATGGGTGGCGCACAACCTCTTGCTGTAACGATGAATGGCGGTGTTGTTATCGCTATTGATGTTGATAAGCGCAGCATCGATCGTCGTATTGAAAAGAGATACTGTGATATGTATACAGAATCGTTAGAAGAAGCATTAACGGTTGCGAACGAGTATAAAGAGAAGAAAGAACCAATTTCAATTGGATTATTAGGCAATGCGGCAGAAATTTTACCAGAGCTAGTGAAGCGTAATATTACGCCAGATTTAGTTACGGATCAAACATCTGCACATGATCCATTAAACGGTTATATTCCAGTAGGTTACACATTAGAAGAAGCAGCGAAACTTCGTGAAGAAGATCCAGAGCGCTATGTACAATTATCAAAAGAGAGCATGACAAAACATGTGGAAGCAATGCTTGCTATGCAAGCAAAAGGTGCAATTACATTTGATTACGGAAATAACATTCGCCAAGTTGCTTTTGATGAAGGGTTGAAAAATGCATTCGATTTCCCAGGATTCGTTCCAGCATTTATCCGTCCATTATTCTGCGAAGGAAAAGGACCGTTCCGCTGGGTAGCACTTTCTGGTGATCCAGAAGATATTTATAAAACAGACGAAGTAATTTTACGTGAGTTCGCTGATAATGAACATTTATGTAACTGGATTCGTATGGCACGTCAACAAGTTGAATTCCAAGGTCTTCCGTCACGTATTTGTTGGCTTGGTTACGGTGAGCGCGCGAAATTTGGTCGTATCATTAATGAAATGGTGGCAAATGGCGAATTATCAGCACCGATCGTTATCGGCCGTGACCATTTAGATTGCGGATCGGTAGCATCTCCAAACCGTGAAACAGAAGCGATGAAAGACGGTAGTGATGCAGTAGCTGACTGGCCAATTTTAAATGCATTAATTAACAGTGTAAACGGTGCAAGTTGGGTATCTGTTCACCACGGTGGCGGCGTTGGTATGGGATATTCACTTCACGCTGGAATGGTTATCGTTGCAGATGGAACAGAAGCAGCAGCAAAACGTATTGAGCGCGTATTAACTTCTGACCCTGGTATGGGTGTTGTTCGTCACGTGGATGCAGGATATGACTTGGCAGTGGAAACTGCGAAAGAAAAAGGCGTTAACATTCCAATGATGAAATAAGGAGGAGAAAACATGCTGGACACTTTACTAATAAATATCGGTCAATTACTAACAATGGATCAAGAAGATGGCTTGTTAAGACGGGAAGCGATGAACACGCTTCCTGTTATCGAAAACGGTGCGGTTGGAATTGAAAATGGTGTAATCACTTTCGTTGGAACAGTGGAAGAAGCGAAAGGACTTCAGGCGAAAGAAGTTATTGATTGCGGTGGGAAAATGGTTTCTCCTGGTCTTGTTGATCCGCATACTCATCTTGTATTTGGTGGATCTCGTGAAAATGAAATCGCACTAAAATTACAAGGAGTTCCGTACTTAGAAATTTTGGAAAAAGGGGGCGGTATTCTTTCAACTGTAAATGCAACGAAACAGGCGTCGAAAGAAGAACTTGTTCAAAAAGCGAAATTCCATTTAGACCGTATGCTATCTTTCGGAGTTACAACTGTAGAAGCGAAGAGTGGTTACGGATTAGATGATGAGACGGAATGGAAACAATTAGAGGCAACAGCACAATTACAAAAAGAGCATCCGATCGATTTAGTTTCAACATTTTTAGGTGCTCATGCAGTTCCGAAAGAGTATAAAGGTAGATCGAAAGAATTTTTACAATGGATGTTAGACCTACTACCAGAAATGAAAGAGAAGCAATTAGCGGAGTTCGTTGATATTTTCTGTGAAACAGGTGTGTTCTCTGTAGAAGAATCAAAAGAATTTTTATTAAAAGCGAAAGAGCTTGGCTTTGACGTGAAAATTCATGCAGATGAAATCGACCCTCTTGGTGGTGCGGAAGCAGCGGCAGAAATCGGTGCAGCATCAGCGGACCATTTAGTTGGAGCTTCTGATAAAGGAATTGAAATGCTTGCAAACTCGAATACAGTAGCAACATTATTACCAGGAACAACTTTCTATTTAAATAAAGAAAGCTTTGCTCGTGGTCGTAAAATGATTGATGAAGGTGTTGCAGTTGCGTTAGCTACAGACTTTAACCCAGGTAGCTGTCCAACTGAAAATATTCAGCTTATTATGAGCATTGCGATGCTAAAACTGAAAATGACACCAGAAGAAGTTTGGAATGCCGTAACGGTTAACTCATCATATGCCATTAACCGTGGTGATGTAGCTGGAAAAATTAGAGTTGGTCGTAAGGCAGATTTAGTTTTATGGGATGCTTACAATTATGCTTACGTACCGTATCATTACGGCGTAAGTCATGTGAATACAGTATGGAAGAATGGTAATATTGCATATACAAGAGGTGAACAATCGTGGAGCACGGCCACTATTTAAAGAAAAATGCAAAGTTTATTGATCGTGAAGTGACAAAATGGAGTGAGATGATTAAAGATTGGGAGGAAGGCGTAGAAATATTCGGTGCTGCCTTAATTGGAGCACCCCTTTCTAAACCATCTATTAGTCATTCAGGAGCAAGTTTTGCTCCAAAGACAATTCGTGCGATGTTAGATGCATATAGCACATATGCAATTACAGAAGAACACGATATGAAAGAAAGTGTCTTATATGATTGCGGCGATATTACGATGCATGTGACGGATATAAAAGAAAGTCATAAACGAATTGCAAAAACAGTTGGTCATGTAACGAAAGTAAATCCGAACATGATACCAATCGTTCTTGGCGGTGACCACTCGATTAGTTTTCCGAGTATAACAGGTTTTGCAAACAGTAAAGGAAAGGTCGGAATTATTCAATTTGATGCTCATCATGATTTACGTAATTTAGATGATGGAGGCCCGTCAAATGGTACACCATTCCGTAGTTTACTAGAAAATGATGTCATTACAGGGAAACAACTTGTTCAAATTGGAATTCGTAATTTTTCTAATGCACGTGCGTACCATGAATATTCAATAGAACATGGCGTGAAAGTGTATACAATGAAAGATGTACGAGAGCGAGAAATAAAAGATATTATCACGGAAAGTATTGAAGTATTAAGAAATCAAGGTGTGACTTCTATTTATATTTCTCTTGATATGGATGTGCTAGACCAAGCGTTTGCACCAGGTTGTCCAGCAATTGGGCCTGGTGGAATGGATAGTACGACTTTACTAGATGCGATTGAATTCCTTGGTAAAGAACCGCTCGTTCAAGGGATGGATATAGTAGAGATTGATCCAACTCTTGATTTTAGGGATATGACGAGTAGAGTAGCAGCGCAAGTGATTATGAGTTTTCTTTTAGCGAGGGAAACGGTTAGTAAGCAGGTTAGTATATAGACGGAAAAGTAGATCTTTATTTATGTCTTATCAAAAACACATCACTACTTAAATGTAGTGATGTGTTTTTGTGTTAAAAGAGAATGAATGTGTGTGGAACTGTTAATGGAATTGCGGTTTTTATAGTGTATTGTGTAAATTTAATTTCTTGCTTCTGAAGTGTTGACGTGTAAAATAATTTTGTGATAAAATAAAAATTTTGCTAAAAAACTAAAATTGTGTTAAACTTGAGAAGGTTACCATATATGGAGGTGGATTATTTGTTTCAAATTGGCGATAACATTGTTTATCCAATGCAGGGAGCAGGTATAATTAAAGCCATAGAAGAGAAGGAAATCTCAGGAGAAAAACAACAGTATTATGTTATAAAAATGTCGGCTAGTAATATGGAACTAATGATTCCAGCAGGGAAAATATTGAATTCGAATATACGACCAGTTACGGATATAACCGCATTAGCACACATAATGGATATTTTTCAACATGGGGAATCAGATAGATTACTTACGTGGAAGCAAAGGTATAAATTGAACACTGATAAAATAAAGACGGGTAAAATGCAAGAAGGTGCTGAAGTTGTGCGTGATTTAATGCGTATACAGAAAGAAAAAGCACTTAATGCAAGCGAAAAGAAGATGTTAGATAACGCATATGAATTTTTGATTAGTGAACTGGGATTAATTGAAGGTATCACAGAAAATCAGATAAAAAGCTTTTGTTAAGGTTCATTACAAATAATGTATTATATCCCAAAAAAGATCTTGAATTTTTTGGGAACATAATTATAGAAAATTTATCATTTCAAAGACATTCAACTCTTTCAAACCACTTTTAGAGCATTACCTCTATTGTTATTACTACAATCAAATCCATTTTTATTTTTTAATTTCATTTATGAATGTTCGAAGTTTAATTGAATACTTCGATAAAATAGTTACTTGATTTTTGCAATCCTGATTCACACTGGCACGGACGAGGAGCCGTAAGGATGAAAGAGAGGTAGGGCTTTCATTGTTTTAGGTATATAAGTTATTATTTTTAGAAGAATACTGAACCATTTTCACTTCTATTGATAAGGTGTTTTTTATTAAAGAGATAAACGAATTGACAGCCATATATGGTTAACAAAAAAGGTTTCCTCCTAAGGAAACCTTTTTAATATTATTTATAGCATTTTATTTTTGGGATATTCGAATTTTTTATTGTAAAGTCGTAAAAATTGACGTTACTATCTAAAAGTAAGTATGATGCGATTATAGTAAGATTTTTTAGGGGGAAGAAAAATGACAAGTTCAAGTAATAAAGCAGCGAGTATTTATGAAGGAACAAATGTAAATGCTGGGGGATTTTTTGAAAACGTTGAAGAAACAAAGTTGTTTGATCCAATTCAAGTTGGAGCTTGGTCTCTTCGTAATCGTATAGCGATGGCACCGATGACAAGATGCTTTGCAGATAATGAGACTGGAGTAGTTGGTGCTGATGTAGTGGAGTACTACAGAAAACGTGCTGCGGATGGAATTGGACTAATTATTACAGAAGGAATTGTCATTAGTCAGAGAGCAAAAGGAAACCCAGGAGTGCCAGGTATTTATACACAAGAACAAATCGATTCTTGGAAACCTGTTACAGAGGCGGTACATAAAGAAGGCGGGACGATTATTGCTCAAATATGGCATGTTGGGCGTATGAGTCATCATGAAATAATTGGTGGTCAAATGCCACAAGCACCGTCGGCTATCGCTGCAGAGGGAAATGTTCCACGTTTTCGTAAACCATTTGATACGCCAGAAGCAATGACGTTAGAAGAAATACAAGAAGTGATCGGTCAATACGCACAAGCTGGGAAAAATGCGATCGAAGCTGGATTTGATGGAGTAGAAATTCACGGTGCACACGGATATTTAATCGATCAATTTACGTATGAGTTTGCGAATAAGCGAACAGATAAATATGGCGGTAATTTAAAACAAAGGTTAACGTTTATGAAAGAAGTAACGGCGGCTGTAATAGAAGCTGTTGGAGCTAATAAAACACTTCTTCGCTTCTCTGCTTTCAAAGGTGATAATCCTACTTATATGTGGGAAAACCCTGAGTTTGCAATTGAAACGTTCATAAATATATTTAAAGAGGTAGGGTTAACGATGATCCATCCTTCAACGATGAATTATACGCAAGAGATTACTGACGGAAAGAATTTTCATCAACTAGTAAGAAAATATTGGGATGGTACGATTGTTGGGGTTGGTAATTTGAATCCGAAAGAGGCCGAAGAAGCGTTGGAAGAAGGAACGATTGATGTAGCGGCATTCGGAAGACCGTTAATTGCTAATCCAGACTTTGTTCATCGAATTAAACACGCTGAAAGTTTAGTTGAATATGACGCGAAAGAGCATCTTGCTACGTTAGTATGAATAAAGATAAAAGGAGAGCACATCGAGTGTTCTCCTTTTATTATGGAATTTCATAGGGGGAAGCGGGATGAGTGAAACGCTACTCGTTATTATTAGTATATTACTATTTTTAATGTTGCTTTTAATCGTCTTTTTTATCATTACATTTTTTATAAAAAAACGAACATATCATTCTATTTTAAAATTACATCCGTACTTAGGAAGAATGCGCTACTTACTGGAAAAGATAGGGCCTGAATTTCGACAATATTGGTTTGATCATGATACGGATGGAAAGCCTTTCTCACGTTATGATTTTCAAAGTGTTATGTTTTTAGCGAAATATCGCTCTGAAATACTTGGTTTTGGATCAAAACGAGATTTTGAAGCTTCTGGCTATTATATTGCTAATACATTATTTCCGATATTAACTGAGGAATTAAGTGTGAATCTCACGCAAGAGCGGGAAGGTAAAAAGTACGTGATTCATAAAGAAGGGTTATTTTCAAGAAGAGAAAAATTGACAGCGGATACAACGAATCTTTGGCTGTATGAAGAAGATGATGCAATTATAGTTGGTGAGAACCGTAAATATCCGTGGAAGCTACATGGCATGTTTGGTGCATCTGCAACTTCTTACGGTGCGATTGGAGAAAATTATATTTTAGCGAGTGGTTTTGGAGCGAAAATGGCAGGCGGATCGTGGATTAATACGGGTGAAGGCGGCGTTATTCCAGAACATTTACATACAGGAGCAAATATCGTTGCACAAATTGGTCCAGGGTTATTTGGATATCGTGATGAGGACGGTAATTTTTCAATGGAAAAATTCATGGAGAAAGCGAAAGAAAGTAATATTAGAGCATTCGAATTGAAATTTGGGCAAGGTGCTAAAATACGTGGTGGTCATTTAGAGGGGCAAAAAGTAAATGAGAAAATTGCTTTTGTTCGCAACGTCCGAAAGGGAGAGACGATTAATTCACCGAATCGATTTTCATTTTTAAAGAATGCAGCGGATACACTTTGTTTTATTCAACAGTTGCAAGAAAGCGGCGGTAAACCAGTTGGAATGAAAATTGTAATTGGTCAGCAGAAGCCTTTGGAAGATTTAATAAAAACAATGAAAGAACTAAACATTTACCCAGATTTTATTACAATAGACGGTTCAGAAGGTGGGTCAGGGGCAACGTATAAATCGATGGCAGATTGTATGGGACTGCCGCTTATCCCAGCATTACTTACATTTATCGATACAGCAAATCATTATGGTGTCCGTAACAAGTTTAAAGTATTTGCATCGGGTAAATTAATAACACCAGATAAAGTAGCGATTGTTTTAGCGATTGGAGCGGATGCTGTAAGTTCAGCCCGCGGATTTATGATGGCAAGCGGCTGTATTATGGCCCTTCAATGTAATTCTGGCCAATGTCCATCTGGTGTAGCCACGACGAATCCACATTATCAAAAAGCATTAGATCGGTATGAGAAGAAGTGGCGAGTCATGAATTATATTATTAGTATGAGATATAGTTTATTTTCATTAGCGGCAGCGGCGGGAGTGAAGAGCCCGCGCTATTTAACTAGAGAGCATATTGTGTTTAAAGACGAGGTGGGGAGAGTAATTCCTCTTTCGGAGTTGTTTCCTATAGTAAATCAAACCTAAAAGTATATTTGATATGTAAGATTTTTTAGAGGAATACTCATATTTTGGGGAAAATTAGGAGTATAATAGGGAAGTGTTTTTTAAAATGACTATTTTTAGGGAGAGATTCACTTGCAGCAAGGTTCTTACAGTATTACAATTTTTTTACTCGTCATAGGGCTCGTTATATTTAGACGCATGCGCTCTACGAATCGACCAATTAATAATAAAGGAAGACGACTACTATTGCCATTATTTTTCTTATTACCAGGTTTTTCTTTATATGCAGCACCGATACAACTTGCTGATTGGAAAATTGGTATAGCTGCTGGGATCGGATTGTTATTGTCAATTCCACTTATTATTTTAAGTGGGTATGAAGTCAGAGAAGATGGTCAAATTTATGCAAAAAAAGTATCGCTTTTATTGCTACATTTTTAGTTATCGTTCTTTTACGTGCTTATTTTAGAAGACATTTACAAGGGTTAGATCCAAAGTCAATCGGTATTCTTTTCTACACTCTTGCGGTTTGTTATATAGTACCTTGGTGTATTGGATGCTATATGAAATTTCGTAAAGTATATGTAGAGAAAGAGAAAATTGAGACGTCAATAAGCTAAAAGTCATACATTTGTGTGGCTTTTTCTTTTAAAATTTATCGGGTAAACAGATGAAAATAAGGTGTGAAAAAACACCGTTTAATTTTCTGAATATTCTTGCTTTAAATTCTTGAAAAATCATTGTAATCCACTGGGATAAAGGCGTTTATAAAGGTTTTCACATGTAATGAAAAGTGCTCGTTCACTTGAAAGAACAAAAAATGTTTGTTAAGGTAGGGAACCATAAGCGAAAACAAGAAAATAGAAAAAGTCATTTTTCGAAATTTTGAATGGCTTATGGACTAAGGGAGAGATTTGGTGAAGATTGAAATTATGGTTTCGCTTGCTATTTATATGGCAGGTATGTTGTATATCGGATATTGGTCTTATAAGAAGACATCCAATTTATCAGATTATATGTTAGGCGGAAGGGGACTCGGTCCAGCAGTTACAGCTTTATCAGCTGGTGCTTCTGACATGAGTGGTTGGATGCTAATGGGATTACCTGGTGCGATGTATGCAACAGGATTATCAAGTGTATGGATTGCGATAGGTTTATTAATAGGTGCTTATGCAAACTATTTAATCATTGCCCCGCGTTTACGAACGTATACAGAAGTGGCAAATGATTCAATTACGATTCCAGACTTTTTAGAAAATCGGTTTAAAGATCGTACGAAAATACTTCGTTTTGTCTCCGCTATCGTCATTTTAGTATTTTTCACATTTTATGCGTCGGCTGGTTTAGTTTCAGGTGGACGTTTGTTTGAAAATTCTTTTAACCTTGATTATAAAATTGGTTTATTTGTAACAGTGGGTGTCGTTGTTGCGTATACACTATTTGGTGGTTTTCTAGCTGTAAGTTGGACGGACTTTGTGCAAGGTTGTATTATGTTTATTGCACTTGTACTAGTACCAATTGTTGCTTTTACGGATGTCGGTGGTGTAACAAAAACATTCAATACGATTAAGCAAGTTGATGCATCACATTTAGATATGTTTAAAGGGACTACAATGCTTGGTATTATTTCATTTTTAGCATGGGGTCTTGGGTATTTTGGTCAACCACATATTATTGTCCGCTTTATGGCAATTACCTCTATTAAAGATTTAAAAACTTCTCGTAGAATTGGTATCGGTTGGATGACGATTTCAATTATAGGTGCAATGCTTACTGGTCTAATTGGTATCGCTTATTATGCTAAAAATAATGCGACATTACAAGACCCAGAAATGGTCTTTGTAACATTCTCAAATATTTTATTCCATCCGTACATTACAGGATTTTTATTATCAGCTATTTTGGCTTCGATTATGAGTAGTATTTCCTCACAATTACTTGTTATTTCAAGTGCCGTAACGGAAGATTTCTATAAAACATTTTTCCGTCGTAATGCAAGTGATAAAGAACTTGTATTTATCGGTAGGCTGTCAGTATTAGTTGTAGCGATGATTGCAGTTGTTTTAGCGTATCATCCGAGTGATACAATTTTAACGCTTGTTGGATATGCTTGGGCAGGATTTGGATCAGCATTTGGACCAGCAATTTTATTAAGTTTATATTGGAAGAGAACGAACAAATGGGGCGTTCTTGCTGGGATGATTGTCGGGGCATTAGTTGTTATTACTTGGGTACAAATTCCAAGTTTAAAAGCGACTATGTATGAAATGATACCTGGATTCTTCTGTAGCTTATTAGCTGTTATTATTGTAAGTTTATTAACGAAAGAACCAGTTAAAGCGATACATCGTGAATTTAATGAGATGGAAGCAGTATTGGAAGAAGAAAAGAAATGATTTGCAAAAAGAGTAAACGGTGAATAGCGTTTACTCTTTTTACATGTAAAATGAAAGTAAGGACTTATTGACAATAAAAAATAAGTAACTTATAATAAATCTTGAGTTCGAGATAATAAATGTTCATAATGAAAATTTATTATGGTTATAAATCGAACAAATATTTTTTGTGAATTATCTTGAATTCGAGATAATTTAATAGGTTAGACACCGATACGTAATCTTGTAATTAATATCTCGAATTCGAGATAAAATTATAATGACGGATTTTACTTTGTAGCATGGACAAAATGAATAATGAATTTAAATGTAAAAGAATTTTTATAATGAAATAAAAAAGGGGTGGAAGAAATGGAAAAGAAAACAATGGGAATCCATCATATTACAGCGATTGTAGGGCATCCACAAGAAAATGTAGACTTTTATGCTGGTGTATTGGGGTTACGTTTAGTGAAACAAACAGTGAATTTTGATGATCCAGGTACGTACCATCTTTATTTTGGAAATGAAGGAGGAAAGCCTGGAACAATTATTACGTTTTTCCCATGGACAGGTGCTCGTCAAGGTATTATTGGAGATGGTCAAGTAGGAATTACGTCTTACGTTGTACCAAAAGGTGCAATGGAGTTTTGGGAAAATAGATTAGAAAAATTCGATGTTTCGTATACAAAAATGAATCGTTTTGGAGAGCGGTATTTAGAATTTGATGATCCGCATGGTTTGCATATAGAATTAGTTGAAAGAGAAGAAGGCGAATTAAATAATTGGAGTTTTGGAGAAGTTACACCAGAAGTAGCAATTAAAGGGTTTGGAGGTGCTGTTCTTTTATCTACACAGCCTCAAAAAACAGCTGAATTATTAGAACATATTATGGGTCTTGAGAAAATTGGAGAAGAGGGTGAATTTGTTCGATTCCGTTCTTCTGCTGACATTGGAAATATTATTGATTTGAAATTATCAACAATCGGTCGTGGCCAAATGGGCGTTGGCACAGTTCATCATATTGCCTGGAGAGCGAGTGACGATGCTGATCAGCTAGACTGGAAAGAGCATGTGTCGCGTTTTGGATATCACGTAACTCCTGTACAAGATCGAAATTATTTTAACGCGATTTATTTTAGAGAACATGGTGAAATCTTATTTGAAATTGCAACAGATCCTCCTGGTTTCGCTCATGATGAATCGTTAGAGACGATGGGTGAGGAATTAAAGTTACCGGAACAATATGAACAACATAGAAAACAGATTGAACAAACGCTTTTACCATTTGAAGTGAGAAATTTAGATTAAAGTGATTGAAGGGGGAAAAGGATTATGATGAAACATGTTTTTCAAAAAGGAAAAGATACGTCAAAACCAGTGTTGTTATTACTTCATGGCACAGGTGGTAATGAATTAGATTTACTACCACTTGCAGAAATAGTTGATCCGGAAGCGTCGGTATTAAGCGTTAGGGGAAATGTGTTAGAGAATGGGATGCCGCGTTTCTTCCGCCGATTAGCAGAAGGCATTTTTGATGAAGAGGATTTAATTTTCCGTACGAAGGAATTAAATGAATTTTTAGATGAAGCGGCTAAAGAATATAAATTCGATAGAAATAACATTGTAGCTATCGGTTATTCGAATGGGGCAAATATCGCAGCAAGCTTATTATTCCATTACGAAAATGCATTGAAAGGTGCTGTGCTTCATCACCCAATGGTACCAAGAAGAGGAATGCAATTAGCAAATTTAGCAGGGAAATCTGTATTTATTGCTGCTGGGACAAATGACCCAATTTGTTCATCAGCAGAGTCAGAGGAATTGAAGGTACTATTAGAAAATGCAAACGCGAATGTAACAATGCATTGGGAAAATCGAGGGCATCAATTAACGATGGGTGAAGTAGAAAAAGCAAAAGAGTGGTATGACAAAGCATTTTAAAAAAGAAGCATCTGCTAATCATTAGCAGATGCTTCTTTTTTATTTAAGACTGGATTGCAAGATGAGATGAAGAAAGTGGTAGCTTAATATCAACAATTGTACCTTTATTTAATTCGCTTGAAATGTGTAATTTACCATGATGTTCTTCAATTATTTTGTAACACATCATTAATCCTAGTCCTGTGCCTTTTTCTTTTAAACTATAAAAAGGTTCGCCTAGACGGGAGATACGATCTTCTGGAATGCCACAACCTTCATCGATAATTCGTATTAAGATGAAATTATCCTCTAATGGTTTTGTTTGGATGAAAATATTTCCGCCATTTGGCATCGCTTCTATCGCATTTTTTAATATGTTTATAAAAACTTGTTTTAATTGGTTACCGTCACATTGAATATCATATACGTAATCAAAATGATCCATGATGATATGAACGCTATGCATAATTGCAGTCGGTAAAATAAATGTAACTACCTCTTCAATTAAAGTTTGTATGTTACAAGTTTGGATAGATAATACTTGTGGCTTAGACATCGCCATAAATTGACTCGTGATGGATTCCATTTGTGAAATCTCACTTAACATAACATCGATATACCATTTTTGCTCCTCATTTATTTCAGGGAGGAGCAACGTTAGAAAACCTTTTAGAGAAGTGAGTGGATTTCGAATTTCATGGGCAATTCCAGCTGTCAGTTGTCCGACTACTGCGAGCTTCTCAGATTTTCGTAATAACTTTTCAGTTTCTTTTAGCTCAGTAACATCTCTCCCCATCACGATAAGACCTTTGCGAGAACCGTCAGGATGATAAAGCGGGACTTTTGATATACTTAAGATTAGATCGAAATCATCTCTATGTATAATAAATTCCTCGCCATGAAGAATTTGTCTTTGTTGCCATGCTAGTTCATCAATTTCTTCACAATGTAAAAAAGCTTCTCGGTATGCTTCATTATATTGAATGAGTTCGCTATCTTTTTTCCCATGGTAAGGTACATGATGGAAATTGAAGCAAGAAAGTGCGTAGTCATTTGCCTCAAGCCAGCGCCCTTCATGATCTTTAAATATAACAAAGGCAGGCATGGAGTTTACTAATGTACGTAATCTCTTCTCACTTTCTTTTAGCATATTCTCAATTCTTTCTGATTTTTCAAGCGGCTTCATAATAGCATATACGCCAGTAAGACGATTTTGAACAAAAATAGGAACTAGTTTTGTCACAACATCTAATAAGAATCCATTTTTATGATAAATAGATAAGATATACTCTTGTTGATTATCCGCTTCAGTATTCTTTATATTTTGTAATACTTGCTCAGAAATATGGGCTTCTAAAATAGAGGTAATATTTTTCTGTTCTAATTCTAAAGAAGTGTAACCTAATATTCTTTCGGCAGAAGGATTTATATGTAGAATAACTCCTTCTAAATTTAATGAAATAATACTATCAGGATTGTGTTCGAACAGAGATGCGTACATTTCTGTTAATGAACGATCTTGTATATGGTTTCGCAAACGTCTAGAAATGTTCGGATGACGTTTTTTTTGAGTTGGTGAATATTTTTTACGACTCATAATAGTTCCTCCGTACAAATAGCATCTAAAAAGATTTGTCTATTCATAACTATAATATAGATGTAATGTGTATTTCTATAAAAAATGGAAGTTATAGAATAAATTTTGTTTTTTTTATTTTTTGTAAGGTGAATGCAGGGTGGTAATAAGGGGAGCTTATATTGTTTTATAAACCTTTTGTAAGTTACAGACGGCTGTTTTCCATATAACATTAGGGTAGAGGAGGGGAGAGGAAATGAAAAATTATATTCAAGGGATTAATCACGTGCAAGTAGCTGCACCTGTAGGGTGTGAAGAAGAGGCGCGTGATTTTTATGGGAATATGATTGGTATGGAAGAAATTCCAAAGCCAGAAGAGTTGAAAAAACGAGGCGGATGTTGGTTTAAATGCGGAAATCAAGAAATTCATATTGGTGTCGAGCGGAACTTTACACCAGCTAAAAAGGCTCATCCAGCTTTTTATGTGAATGAAATTAATGAATTTAAGCAAACACTTATAGAGCAAGGTGTTAAAGTGATTGATGATTATGCACGGCCAGATGTAATTCGATTTTACGTGTCAGATCCATTTGGAAACCGAATTGAATTTATGCAAAATAAAGACTAGGTGGATTCCCACCTAGTCTTTAACTTCTTCTGAAAAGTCCTAACACTTCTACAGTTTCTGTAATATTAACGAATGCATTCGGGTCGATTTCAGAAATTGTTAGTTTCATACTTGCTAATTCTTCACGAGAAACGACGGTCATAAGTACACGCTTTTTCTCGCTTGAATAAGCACCTTCGCCATCAAGTAACGTTATTCCACGTACAACAGTTGAAAGAAGCTGTTTTTTCATTTTTTCTGCTTCATTTGTTACAATCATAAGTGTAACTTTACGATGTTTTGTATGAACAGCATCAATTACTTTACCAGTTACATAAATTGAAAGTAAGCTTGTAAGTGCAACATCCCAGGTGAAGAAGAATCCTGCGATTATTACAACGACTGCATTTAAAATAATAAGGAATCCGCCAAGTTTAATGTCTCGCTTGCGGGATAAAAGCATACCGATAATATCAAATCCACCAGTGGATCCATTACAGTTAAAAACAAGACCAATACCAGCTCCGGCGATGACACCTCCGAAGATAGAAGATAACAATGGATCTGTTGCTACGACTTTTACTGGAACGTAGTATAATGCAACAGATAATACAACTACAGAGACAACGGTGTTAAAAATTACTTTTTTTCCAAGACCTATGTACCCTAAAATAAGGATAGGTAAGTTTAATACAAAGTTAATAATGCCTGTGTTTACAGGGGTTACAATCCCTAAAATAATAGCAATTCCGCCAATTCCACTACTTAAAATTTTGTGGGGGATAAGGAAAAGATTAAAGGCAACCGCAATAATAATAGAACCGATAATAACACCAAGGAATCTGACCATTTCTTTCCCGTCCTTCACTGAAAAATTCATATTATTTCAAGATTATATATGATATTGAAAGTTTTGGGTAAAAACAGTTTATTTTGGTAAATTAGATTAATCAAAAGAATTTGAGTATTTTATTATTTGAAAGGGGATACAGTTGTGAAGATAAAAACCTATCAACAGAAAAGCCCGTTGAAGCAAGAATGTGAGGATTCTTATTTTTGTAATAAAGAAAAAAAGATTTATGGTGTATGTGACGGTGCAACACCACTTGTCCCGTTTCGTGATGAAAAGGGACATAATGGAGCATACATCGCTTCGCATTTATTTGCAAGTTATTTTACTGCATTACGAGAGAATCATAGTTTACAATTTGCAGTTGCCAAAGCAAATGAAGCATTGCAAAGCAAAATGTTAGAATATGAAGTAGACACGGGAAAAAAAGAGCATTTGTGGTGCACATGTATCGCGGCAGTTCAAATAGTTGGTGAGAAAATTGAATATGCGCAGCTTGGGGACTGTATGATTGTCGCAACTTTTCAAAATGGAACGATGCAAGTATTAACGAAAGACACAGTTGAAGGAATTAGTAAACGAGCAAAAAGGAAGAGGGAAGAAGATCGTAAAAAAGGGTTATCTGTACCAGAAGAATATGTTTTTCAAGATGTGCGAGAACAGTTAAAATACAATCGTTATCTTGCAAATATGCCAAATGGTTATTCAGTTGCAAATGGAATGAAAGAAGCGATACATTATTTACAACATGGTGAATTACATATAGATGAAGTGAGTGGAATTTTTATTTGTTCAGACGGGTTATTCCACCCAGATTGGTCATTAGAACAAACTGTTGCATATATAAGAAAGAATAGTATAAACGAATATGTAGCAATCATTGAAGAGCTAGAAGCGGAAAAGAGAATAAGGCCAGATGATAAAACGATTATTATGATTGATTTTTAAGAGGAGGCAGTTCAAATGGAAATTAAATGTGTCAATCTAACATTTCAAGATGAATTAGTTCCTTTAGAAAAAGTAAATCAACTGATTATTCACCATACAGCTGAAGATGGATGGGACGTGTATAAAACGCATGAATTTCATCAAAAAGTACGGGGGTGGAGCGGGATTGGTTACAATTATTTTATTGAAGAAGATGGAACTGTAGTGGAAGGACGAGGTTTACATATTGGAGCGCATGCGAAAGACCATAACCGTTATACAATTGGAATATGTATGACGGGAAATTTCGATAAATACGATCCAACTCCTGCACAAGTGAATGCATTATATTCTTTATGCAAAATGTTTATGAAGCAATTTGCTATAAAGGAAAAAAATATACTAGGTCATAGGGAGTTAGAAGGAGTTACAAAAAGCTGTCCTGGTAATCGTTTTTCTATGGTAGAGTTAAGGAAGATATTATCTTAAATATAGAGGAGTAACAACGATGATGAATATAAAAATACCAAATGATAAAAAAGAAGAGCTTGTAGCGCAAATTCAGCAATTTTTCATGGAAGAAGATCTAGATGAAATTGGACGTTTCCAAGCAGAGCGTTTAATAGAAGAAATGATTAAATTAGTTGGACCATTTGCATACAATCAAGCAATTGGAGATGCAAGAAAGCTTGTAAGTGAGAAATTAACGAATATCGAAGAAGATTTATACGTGTTAGAGAAGAATGAAGGAAAATAAAAAAAGAGCCGATGGGCTCTTTTTTATTTTTCTTTCTTATGTTCCTTATATTCATGTACTTTTTCTTTCACATTACCAACTGTATCTTTAGCAGTGCCTTTCACCTTATCCCATTTTCCTTCAGCTTGTAATTTCTTATTGTCAGTTACTTTCCCGACAACTTCTTTTACTTCACCTTTTACCTTATCAATGGCACCTTCTACTTTTTCTTTTAAACCATGATCATGTTTAGTCATACATTTCTCCTCCTTGTAGTTTGATTAGAATTCTCTTTTCATATTGCAAGTTGAATGATGTATCTAGTAATAGCGTAACAAATCTAGTTGGAATATTCAAATGATTAATAGGATAGAAAAGGAATTGTCATAAAATGTTTAAAAATGTAACGGAAGGAGAAAGAAAGTAAATTATAATATGTCTTTTGCGGTCCATATTGATTTTGTATAAGCAATTTTCATATAGGCCCGTTCCATGTTATTTTGACTGCGGCTACCAAAGCGGGCTTGGCCAACTATTAAATGACAATTTGTCGCTATAGCTTTTTCTATTCTTTTTTGAATTAATGCAGTATGACAGCCGTTACGTTGAAATTCTGGCAAAGTAGCAGAAGCAGCTAATGATGCGACACCCTTATTTATATACAGGACACCAATACCAGCAGGGATATTTTGAACTTCAGCTATGAAAAAATGCCATCCTGGTTCATTGTAAAGAATTTCATTATTTTGGCGGACACCATCTTTTGTAAAGGATGGCATATTAAATCCACGTACATAAATGTCTGCAAAAATATCAAACTCATTTTCTTTTAGTTTTCGTATTGTAATATTAGAAGGAAGAAGTGATGAACCCTCTCTCGGTATACTATACAAAGCAGTATGGAAGCTAGATTGATAAAATCCTTTTTGAGATAAGTATTGAAATAATTCAGTTGTACCTTGTGCTGGGGTAATTTCAAAACGACAAGGGATTTGTAGTGATTCATAATAAGAAATGATTGCATCAATCGCATCTGCATTTGTAATACCTTTTACCGTATTAAAAGCAGGACCAGCAATTATTTTTGATGAAAAGGCAGTGACACTACCGAATTTTTTCATTTGCACTTGCATTGGGTTTCCGCTCATTGTTTGTAGTCTCTCTAATTTAGAAGAGAGCATATCAATTTCTGCATTTTCAATTTCTGTTGCCATATCGAGTGTCATAACAGTAGTCATAAAATTCCTCCGTTAATAAATATATTTCATAGTACATATACGATTTTTGTTTTGAGATTCCTGTTGAAATGTGAGAGAATAAGAGGTTTTTTGGAAGGGAAATGGAAGTGAACTGTCGAAGGGAGTAGAAACAGATTAAAGGTGGTGCTCTCATGAAACAAAAAGCCGTGCAGACATGCTCTAATTGTGGTTCTCAAAATATAGGAGAAGGTGAGTTTGTCGGATATGCACAAATACGGAAAAAGGAAACGATGTTCACATCTTCGCCGGTGGATGCTTATATTTGTACAGATTGTGGGAATATCCTTTTATTAAAGGTAAGGAATTATGAAAGGTTTAAACAGAAACCGTTATGATTATTGAGAAGTGGTCATATCCAACTTTGTATACGAAACGACTTATGTTAAGGAAAATGAATATGAGTGATAGTTTACATATATATGAGTATGCTACAGATAAAGAGATGACAACTTTTACTGTATGGGATGCTCATCGATCGTTATGTGACACATATAACTATATAGAAGAAATTGTGGGTCAGTACAATGGAGGGCAAGTAGCACCTCTTGGAATTGTATTAAAAGAGGAAAAAAAACTTATAGGCACGTGTGGATTTATAAAATATGATTTGGTCACACATACAGCAGAAATTGCATACGCCTTATCTCGAAAATATTGGGGAAGAGGATTAGCTACGGAGGCTGTGTTAGCTTTTTTCTACTATGGTTTTCATGAATTGCATCTTAATAGTATTGAAGCGGGATGTGATTCAGAAAATGAAGCATCTGAAAAATTAATGAAACGTTTGAATATGGAGTACAAATATACAATTCAGAAGGATATGTTTATTAAAGGTAAGAATCGTGATACAAAAAGGTATTTTATATCTAGAGAAAGATATATGAATCAATGAAATATCTTACATTGAAAACTCCTTTAAATGAATTAAGGAGTTTTTTTATTTTGATAACAACAAATGGACTATTAGGAAGCGCTATTTTTATTAACGTTCTAAGTTTAGAAAAAAAACGCTATATAACACAATCGCAACCGCAAGTTGACAAAGTGCAACCGCAGGAAGATAGAGATAAGGGCAATGTTTACATACAATTTAGGTAAGAAAACAAAGGGGGACACACATATGGGATTTGGTGAAAAGCTTTTTAGATTAAGAAAGGAAAAGGGCCTTTCTCAAGAAGCATTAGCTGAAAAATTAAATACCACAAGGCAAGCAGTTAGTAAATGGGAAAACGGTCAAGGTTTTCCTGAAACTGAAAAATTAATAATGATTGGAAATGTATTTGAAGTATCACTCGACTATTTATTAAAAGAAACTGCAGAGCAAAGTAACGAAAAGGAAAATGGTTACTATGTAAGTAAGGAAATGGCAGAAGGGTATGTAGTGTATGGACAAAAAATTTCTAAATATATTGCGTTAGGATTTAGTTTGCTTATTTTATCTACAATACCGTACTTATTATTTAAAGAAAATGCGACAATGTCTACGTTTCTTGTCATTATCATTGCAGTGCTTGGGATTGGAGCAATGATGGCATCTGTAACAATAGAAGAGAGTCGATACAATGTATTGAAAAAGGAAGAACTACTATTTGATCAAAACTTTCTAAAAGAATTGACAAAAAGATATGCGATTATTAAGAAGAAGTATGCTGCAGTAATGATCGTTGGATTTTGTTTTATAGCAGCAGGCGCGATACCGTTTTTATTTGAGAAAAAACGAATTACTTCAGGAGAGCTTGTGCAGTACTACCCTTATTGTGTTGTACTTATTGCTATCGGAGTTTATCTTTTTGTTCGTGTGTTAGGAGTATGGGAGATATATCGGATCTTAGTAGAAAATAAAGAATATAGTAATCGTCTTATTTTTAAACTGAAAAAGAAAGTGAGAAAAAAGGTAGATAGTTTATAAAAGATAAAAAAACATGTTTCGAATCAATGTATTCAAAACATGTTTTTTATCGTTCTGAATTATTTCCAAGAAAATAATTCAGAAAATACAGAAAAATATAGTGGTTATTTGCAGAAGTCTGTTATAATAAACAAAAAATGAGAACGCTTTAAAGGGGGATATAACCAATATGATGATGAACGTACCGCTAACAATTAGTTCTATGATGGAAAGAGCAGAGAAACTATTTTCGAAGAAAGAAATTGTTTCACGGACACATGATACAGTTACAACGTTAACGTATAAGCAGTTAGGGGAAAGGACGAGAAGACTTTCCAGTGCGTTGAAAAAGCTTGGAATTAAAGAAGGTGAACGTGTAGGAACATTAGCGTGGAACCATCATCGACATGTGGAAGCGTATTTTGCTATTCCAGGTATTGCTTCTGTTTTGCACACAATTAATATTCGTTTATCTCCTCAACATATTTCATACATTATTCAGCACGCAGAAGACCGAGTTCTACTTATAGATGAAGATCTCGTACCACTCGTTGAAAATATTCAATCACAATTATCAACTGTACAAGCTTACATTATTATGACTGATAAAGATGAACTCCCAAATACAACGCTGGAACCTGTATATCATTATGAAAAGCTATTAGAAGAAGGCAATCCAAATTTCCAATTTGTAAAAGATATTGATGAAAATACACCTGCTGGTATGTGTTATACGTCAGCGACTACAGGAAATCCAAAAGGTGTTGTATATACGCATCGTAGTACTGTTTTGCATTGTATGGTACTCGGTTTAGCTGATACAGCTGCTTTATCGGAAAGTGATGCAGCAATGGCAATCGTCCCTATGTTTCATGTGAACGCTTGGGGACTTCCTTTTGCGGCTACTTGGTTTGGATCAAAACAAGTTCTTCCTGGACCGATGTTTACTCCGAAAATTTTATTAGAGATGATTCAATTAGAAAAAGTGACGTTAGCTGCGGGTGTGCCGACAATTTGGCTCGGCGTATTACAAGAGTTAGAAAATAATAGTTACGATTTATCTAGTATGACGAGAATACTATGCGGAGGTGCAGCGGCGCCGAAAAGTGTTATTAAAGCATTTGAACAGAAACATAATGTTCCGTTCATACATGCATATGGTATGACTGAAACGAGTCCACTCGTAACACTTGCACGTTTGAAAAGTTATGAAACGGAATTATCGTATGAAGAGCAACTAGAAATTCGCTCTAAACAAGGATATCTTGTACCTGGTGTCGAGATGAAAGTAGTCGGGACAAATGGTGAAGTGAAGTGGGATGGTACTGAGATGGGAGAATTATGTTTACGAGCACCGTGGATCGCTGAAAGCTATTATAACGATGATCGTACTGTCGAAGGGTTTCGCGATGGATGGTTATATACTGGTGATGTTGTCACAGTGGATGAGGAAGGTTGCGTGAAAATTGTTGACCGTACGAAGGATGTTATTAAAAGCGGGGGAGAATGGATTTCTTCTGTCGATCTTGAAAATGCTTTAATGGCACATGATGCTATATTTGAAGCGGCTGTCGTTGCAATTCCTCACCCTCAGTGGCAAGAGCGACCTGTTGCCTGCGTTGTTCAAAAGAAAAATAGTACAGTAACGAAAGAAGAGATATATGAGTTTTTAAAACCACAGTTTGCGAAGTGGTGGTTACCAGACGATATTGTATTTATGGAAGAAATACCGAAAACATCTGTTGGGAAGTTTTTAAAGCAGGCGCTTCGGAAAGAACTTGAGCATTTGCATAAAGAAAAATAATTAAATTTATATTTGTAAACCTATAAAGAAAATAAGTTGACAAAAACTAAATGGAAAGATAATATAACTTCTATAATATGTTACCTAAAAAACATTTTAAGTTTACAAATAGGAGAAGCAAATATGAATACAAAAAACTTAGTTTTCGTCGCTTTATTTAGTTCTATTATGGGAGTGTTAGGGTTAATACCTCCGATTGCTCTTTCTATTACACCAGTTCCGATTACATTGCAATCACTCGGTGTTATGCTTGCGGGTGGGTTGTTAGGATCACGTCTAGGTGCGTTAAGTCAGCTTATTTTCTTACTTATTGTAGGAGTTGGAGCACCATTACTTGCTGGTGGACGTGGTGGCCTTGGTGTATTTGTTGGGCCAAGTGCAGGATATTTACTTGGTTACATCATTGGAGCGTTTGTTATTGGTTATTTAATTGAGCGTTTACGTGAAGTTTCTATTATAAAAGTATTATGTATTAATATAATTGGTGGTATTTTCGTAGTTTATGTATTTGGTATTACTGTACAAGCGTTTTTAATGAATGTTTCTGTATGGGAGACAATGAAAGTGAGTGCTGTGTTTTTACCAGGGGATTGTATAAAAGCAATTATTGCGGCAGTTCTCGTAACAAAATTACATCGTTCATTGAAACATATTATTACACCCGCTTTAAAGAATGGAAAATATACAAATGCGGGATGATAAAGGGAAGAAACACGTTTATTGCGTGTTTCTTTTTATTATTTTTGTAAAGAAAGGACGTCTCATATGGGGATTACAAAAGAATATAAAAAGCATGCCTCTTTACAACCAAATAAAATAGCGATAAAGGAAAATGATAGAGTTTTAACATATAAAGAGTGGTTTGAATCAGTTTGTAAAGTAGCAAGTTGGTTAAATGAAAAAAAATTGAAGAATAAAACGATAGCAATCCTATTAGAAAATCGTATAGAGTTTTTACAACTATTTTCTGGTGCCGCTATGGCCGGGTGGGTTTGTGTTCCGTTAGATATAAAGTGGAAACAAGATGAGCTCAGAGAAAGAATTGAAATTAGTAATCCGGATATGATTGTGACAGAACGATATAAGGTGAATGATCTATTGGATGAAGAAGGAAGAGTAATTGAAATTGATGAGTGGAAAAGAATGATAGAGAAATATCTTCCTACATATTCCACTGTAGAAAGTGTACAACATGCTCCTTTTTATATGGGATTTACATCAGGATCAACAGGAACAGCAAAAGCATTTTTACGTGCACAACAATCGTGGGTTCATAGTTTTGATTGTAATGTACATGACTTTTATATGAAAAGGGAGGATTCGATTTTAATAGCTGGGACGCTCGTTCATTCTCTTTTCTTATACGGGGCAATAAGCGCATTATATGTAGGACAAACAGTTCACATTATGAGAAAGTTCATTCTAAATCAAGTATTAGATCAGTTAGAAACTGAAAATATATCAGTTATGTATACAGTTCCGACAATGCTTGAATCTTTATATAAAGAAAATAGAGTAATAGAAAATAAAATGAAAATTATTTCATCAGGAGCGAAATGGGAAGCTGAAGCGAAAGAAAAAATAAAGAGTATATTTCCTTATGCGCAAAAATATGAATTTTATGGTGCATCGGAACTGAGTTTTGTAACAGCATTAATTGATGAAGAAAGTAAAAGAAAGCCAAATTCAGTAGGAAAACCTTGTCACAATGTGCAGGTTCAAATATGTAATGAAGTGGGAAAAGAAGTACCGAAAGGCGAGATAGGAACTGTTTATGTGAAAAGTGATCAGTTTTTTATGGGATACATAATAGATGGGGTTTTAACACGGGAGTTGAATGCAGAAGGCTGGATGACAGTGCGAGATGTAGGCTATGAAGATGAAGAAGGCTTTATATATATTGTTGGTAGAGAGAAGAATATGATTTTATTTGGAGGAATCAATATTTATCCAGAAGAAATAGAAAGTGTATTACATGAACACCCAGCTGTCGATGAAATAGTTGTAATTGGTGTGAAAGATAGTTACTGGGGTGAAAAGCCCGTCGCGATCGTAAAAGGAAGTGCTACGAAACAACAATTAAAGAGTTTTTGCTTACAGAGATTATCCTCTTTTAAAATACCGAAAGAATGGCATTTTGTAGATGGAATACCTTATACAAATAGTGGGAAAATCGCTCGTATGGAAGCAAAAAGTATGATTGAAAACCGGGAGAAAATATATGAATAGAGCAGTTATTGTAGAGGCGAAAAGAACACCTATTGGTAAGAAGAATGGGATGTTAAAAGAGTATGAAGTTCAGCAATTAGCAACGCCGCTTCTTACGTTTTTAAGTAAAGGGATTGAGAGGGAAATAGATGATGTCATATTAGGTAATGTTGTTGGGCCAGGAGGGAATATTGCGAGACTATCTGCTTTAGAGGCGGGACTTGGCTATCATATTCCTGGTGTAACGATTGATCGGCAATGTGGTGCTGGTTTAGAAGCAATTCGAACTGCGTGTCATTTCATTCAAGGCGGAGCAGGTAATTGCTATATTGCAGGAGGAGTAGAGAGTACAAGTACGTCACCTTTTCAAAAAAGAGCAAGATTTTCACCTGAAACAATTGGTGATCCTAATATGGGAGTAGCGGCTGAATATGTTGCAAATCGTTATAACATAACGAAAGAAATGCAAGACGAGTACGCTTGTCTTAGTTATAAGCGGACATTGCAAGCGTTAGAAAAAGGCTATATACATGATGAAATATTTTCTTTTAATGGATTATTAGATGAATCTATAAAGCCAGAAATGAATTATGAACGAATCATTAAAAGAACAAAGCCCGCATTTTTACAAAATGGTACAGTGACGGCAGGTAATTCATGTGGTGTAAATGATGGAGCATGTGCCGTTCTTGTAATGGAAGAAGGGCAAGCCCGAAAATTAGGATACAAACCTGTACTTCGTTTCGTTCGTAGTGCTGTAGTTGGAGTAGATCCCAATCTTCCAGGAACTGGTCCAATATTTGCGGTGAACAAATTATTAAACGAAATGAATATGAAAGTAGAGGACATCGATTATTTTGAAATAAATGAAGCATTCGCCTCAAAAGTTGTAGCTTGTGCAAAGGAGTTACAAATTCCGTATGAAAAATTAAATGTAAATGGTGGGGCAATTGCGCTCGGTCATCCGTACGGTGCATCTGGGGCTATGCTTGTAACACGTTTATTTTATCAGGCGCAAAGAGAGTGTATGAAATATGGAATTGCTACATTAGGAATTGGAGGCGGGATAGGGGTTGCGCTATTATTTGAGAAAGTAGAAGACTAGAAAGGAGCTAGTTTTCTACTTTTTGAGGAACATAAGCATTGCTACCAGGTTTTGCTTTTATTTCATTCCAAGCAGCAATCGCATCAGCTTTTGCTTTTCCTTTATTATTTGGATCTTCGAAAAAGTCACGAGTAAAGCGATTGTATTCAAACTGCGCACTAATAGTTGTTTTGTATGTAGGGTCTTTTTTTCGTTCGTTTTCTTCATGCCAAAAAGCTACCGCGTCTTCATATGTTTTTCCAACATTCTCTTTAAAAAGTTTTTGAAGAGCTACTGTAAAGCGGAAGTTTGTTCCGATTTTTTCTTTGAAAAAAGCACGAACATCTTCGCTACAGCGGTGATTTTTAGTAATAATCGTTTGAAGGGAAAGGTCTTTATAAGAGAGGGGAGCTTTGCTCACTTTTTGCACAGAGCTGTTTTTTAAGACTTTCCCCGTAGTTAAATAATGTGAGATACGCTCGGTTATTTCGGTCTTAGAGCCACTAGCTGGCAAACCATGCTCGCGACAAAATGTTTGCAGTTCTGCTTTTAACCAATAATAGTTTTGAAAATCTTTAAGTGATATAGATTTTGTTAAAGGTGGACGCATGAATATAACAACTTCTTTCTTCCATAATTTTCTTTAATTATAAAACGTATGTTCTTTTTGTGGAAGGATTAATTTGTAAATATAACAGGAAGAGGAGATTACATATGGAAAATGTAATGCAAGTTCGTATTACGGGAATTTTAATTGAAGATGAAAAAAAGTATTGCTAGTAAAGCAAAAAGTGGCTAATCGCGATTGGTCTTTACCTGGAGGAAGGGTAGAGAATGGTGAAACGTTAGAAGAAGCGATGATTCGAGAAATGAGAGAAGAAACGGGATTAGAAGTTAAAATTAAGAAGCTACTCTATGTTTGTGATAAACCAGATGCTAGTCCATCTTTGTTACATATTACGTTTCTGCTTGAAAGGATTGAAGGTGAAATTACACTACCTTCTAACGAGTTCGATCATAATCCGATTCATGATGTGCAAATGGTACCGATTAACGAATTAAGTTATTATGGTTTTTCGGAAACTTTTATCAATCTTATAAGTGGCGGTTTTGCAAATGCAGGAAGTTATCAAGGGTTAAAACGAAATATAGGCCTGTAAATATAGTTGAAGGATAGCCGTTAGCTATCCTTCATAAACATGTTTTACACTGCTGACTGTAAAGAAGAAACAAGCTGATTTAAAAACTCGTCCCCGTTCATCACCGCTTTTCCGCCGCCGCGTGCACTCTTTTTATTTCCGCCACCTTTTCCTTCAATTGCAGGAAGAGCATCTTTTAAAAGAGCATTCATATCGAGCGTTACTGTTTTTCCGCAAGCGAGAATACATTGTAGTTTGTCATCATTTTCAATAACGAAATACGTAATTGCATGCTCTTGTTGTTCTGTAATGATAGCTGATAGTTTTGCAATTTCTTGCATAGAACGATCTGTAAATGCTTTAGAAATAAGTAACCCAGCATGTATTTCGGTGGGCTGTTGCAGTAATTCATTTGCCTCTGCAAATAATAATTTTTCATTCATTGTTTGTATTGTTTTTTCGTTTTCCTTTTGAGCGGTAAGAAGCTGTGCTACTTTTGCTGGGATATCAGTTTCGCTACTGTTTAATTGTTTGGAAACATCTTTTATAATTTGTTGCTGTTGCCCCATTAATTTAAGTGTACGCCAACCAGCGATAAAGGTTAAGCGTATACCACCTTTATTGCGCTCCCATCCTAGTACTTGAATAGGACCAACTTCACCAGTGCATTTCGGATGGGTTCCACCACAGCCGTTGTAGTCGTAATTTTCGATAATAACAACACGTATATTCTCTGTCATAGTCGGTTCTTTACGAAGGGGCAATGTTTTCGCTTCTTCTAAGTTCATCCACTCTATACAGATTGGATGGTTTTCAAAAACTATATTGTTTGCAATTTGTACTGCTTTTTCAACCGTTTCTGCATGTAAATTTTCTGTTTCTAAATCAATTGTTACCGTTTCTTTACCAAGATGGAATCCAATCGTAGGTATGTTAAAATAATCCCAAAAAGCAGCAGATAAAATGTGCTGAGCCGCATGTTGTTGCATATGATCAAAACGGCGCTCCCAATTAATTTTACCTTCTACGTCTTCTGTATGTAATTGTTCTGCGATGTAGTGACGAATTTCTCCGTTTATCTCTTCTACATTGATTACATTTATATCATTTAATGTACCAGTATCATATGGTTGTCCGCCACCTGTCGGATAAAATGCTGTTTCATTCAAAACAACGTATAAGTTACCATCTTTATCATAATCTTGCTTTATAATTTTAGTAGTAAAGTCTTGCTTATAAGCGTCAGTGTAATATAATTTGTGTTCCAATTTTCTTTCTCCTCTCGCATTAACTAGTTTCATTGTAAAGCAATTGAAATTAGTTTCCTAATATTTCAGAAGAAAGAAACTATTTTTAGAATTTTCTTGCTATAATAAGGGAAAGAAAATGCGGGGGTGGAATAAATATGTTATATGAAAACGGCGTAGATAAACTGCTTAGTTTAAGCAGAAATATTTCCGAATTATATCGAGAATTAAACGAAATGACCCGGATTTTAACGGATTGTAATCGAGAAAGTGTGAAGTTTGATCGATTATATGTAAAAGAGTTACTTTGGAAGAAAGAAGATGTAATAGAGAAATATGACCAGCTACTTGTACAACTTTGTATTAACGAATGCTTTGATCTAAAAAGTGTCATTACAGGGGAATATAAGTATACATATGAAGAAGTAGAAAACATCGTTTTACAATTTAATGAAAAGTATAATGTCGTAATCTTAATTAAAGATGTGTGTAAAGAATTACAATTCACATATGGAATTGATATGGACATAACGAGAACAACTCGGGTATCAACAGCTCAAGTATAGAAAAAGGAAAAGAAAGCAGATCCTTTGCTTTCTTTTTTTGTGAAAATAGAGAGAGTAGGTTTAACGATGAAGGGGAAGTTACAGCATATTCATCCGCTTGGAATGAGTATTATTTTAGGGACATTGTTTGCTAGGTTTGCAACTTCAATGAGTATCCCTTTTTTAGCGATTTATTTAACGACTGTTAAAGGTGTATCAGCTGGAATGACTGGTGCTATTATCGGAACGAGTGCACTTGTTGGCGTTTTTGCTAGTTTTATCGGAGGGAATTTATCAGATCGATTTGGCCGGAAAACGATTATGCTCTGGTCCATGATTGTTTGGATTTTTGTGTTTATAGGTTTTTCACTTGCGGATCATGTTTTAAGTTTCTTTTTATTAAACGCTTTAAATGGATTATGTAGGTCGTTTTTTGAGCCAACATCAAGAGCATTATTATCAGATTTAACAAAGCCTGAGTATCGGTTACTCGTCTATAACTTACGATACGGTGCAATAAATGTTGGAGTTGCAATTGGACCAATTGTTGGATTACAGATTGGAAGTGCAAAATCAACAATTCCTTTTTTAGTAGCAGCTGGGGTATATATTCTATATACAGCTATATTAGCGTTCCAATTTAAGAAGTATCCAATGGAAAAAAAGAAAGTGAGGACAGAAAAACCTGTTACAATGCTAAATGCAATGCGTATATTGCGAAAAGATATAGTATTTTTAGTTGCTTTAGTCGGTATTATTTTGAGTAATTGCGGTTTTTCACATTTAACGACGACAGTATCTCAATATTTTGCAAATGCATATATATTTGAGGATGGAGTGAAGCTATTCTCATATATGCTCGCTTTAAATGCAATTGTTGTAGTGATTATCCAATACCCTGTTATTCAAATGTGCAAAAAGTATACACCGTTAACATCAATTATGGTGGGGACTTTATTTGTGAGCGGAGGATTGTTTGGCTTTGGAATAGTAGAATCTATGCTAGGTGCTGCCGTTTGTACAATTATTTTTACAATTGGAGAAGTATTAATGTTTTCAATGACGGATGTATTTATTGATGATATTGCTGTTGCGCATCTAAAAGGAACATACTTCGGTGCGATGGGCTTTTCGGGAATTGGAGCAGTAATAGGTCCGTGGTTTGGAGGAGTACTTCTCGATTACTACGGGTACCAAAATGGGTTTGCAGTATTTTCAGCACTAGCTATATTTTCAACTGTCGCATTTCCTGTGCTTTTAGTTACAAAAGGTTTATTGAAAAAAAGATATGATAGAAATTCTAATATAGAAATGCATGCGAAATAACATAAGCCCCAGTAACCAACTGGGGCTTAGTTTGTATTATATTAACTCTTAATTTGAAAAAAGAACTTTCTTTTCATGCTTATCAGCAACTTCATTTTTGGAAATATGAATGGCTAAAAATCCGTTTTCTAAGCAGGCTAGCATCTTTTTGTAAATGATAGTAGTAGGTAAAGGGATTGTTCGTTGTAAGGAAATGTTTTTATGAAGTATGCAAATAGCTAGGCCTGTCTCTAACTTTTTAATGAGTACATTTTGTTCTGAAACATTTTGTACATCTGTTTCCAAAATATATTCTTCTTCAGTTTCACAAAGGTCGATGTGAATTTGATTTGGAAAGCTAAAGTTACTATAAGAATCGGAACAAAATTGATCCATCCATTCTTCGAAACCATCAACATGAAAAAGACAATTCTTCTTTTTCTTGCCCATGTAAGACACCCTCCGTAAAATATCAATTCATATCATGTTATGCATGAATGAAACAGAGGTGAAGAATAAATGATGAAATACAAACATTTTATGTTGAATGTGCACTGTATGTGAATGTTTTTTATTACATATCATGATGTGCATGTTTTTTTTGGCGTGAATGGTTACGGTTTTTTACTTTATGAGATCCGCTTAATGGCTCAGGTTGTCCTTGTTTTTCTTTTGATTCACGGTTGTTTTTACCCATTGTATATGACACCTCCTCTTTCTTTTTAGAATGAGAGAAGTTGACGATTTTATACGAGAATGTTTTTAGAAAAAAAGGTAAAGATAAAGGGGACTAACTATTACAGAAAGGGGATTATATAATGCCATATCATAAAGATAAGCAACAAGCTTTTCAAGCGGCACAGCAAGGCGTTACACAAGCAGAAAATGCATTTAACAACATTGTGAAAAATGATCCAAACTACGGTCATGATTTAAAAGAATTACGCCAAGAGGTTCAGGAAGCATATGAACAAATTCAAAATGCACTAGAGGTAGCTTCAGAAACACAACGTCCACAACTTGAGCAATATGAAAATAATCTCCAAAATATAATGCGAAATGTAGATCAATTAGAAAAGTAAATGAGGTTGTTGTTTATTCGACAACCTTGCTGCTTTAGTAAACGTTATGCTAAAACAGAAAATTTTTCTATTCGTTTTTTCTTTGCTATGTGCAGTACATATATTTCAAGTGGAAAAAGTGGAAGCGAAAATGTTGCTCAGAAAAGAGTTAGAACCAACTGGTTATGTAACATGGGAAGTACCTAATAATGAAAAAATTATTGCAATTACATTTGATGATGGGCCAGATCCAACGTATACACCACAAGTTTTAGATTTATTACGTCAATATAAGGCGGAAGCGACATTTTTTATGATTGGATTTCGAGTTCAGCGTAATCCATATTTAGTGAAGCAAGTGTTAAAAGAGGGACATGAAATTGGAAATCATACGATGAATCATTTGTATGCGAGTAATTCGTCAGATGAAAAATTAGAAAATGATATTTTAGATGGAAAGAAATTTTTTGGAAAATGGGTGAAAGAACCTTTGCTATTCCGTCCTCCTGGCGGATATATTAACGATGCTGTATTTAAAACAGCGAAAGAGGCTGGCTATCAAACCGTTCTATGGTCGTGGCATCAAGACCCGCGTGATTGGGCAAATCCAGGGGTTGACTCCATTGTAAATCATGTAGTGAAAAATGCTAAAAGTGGCGATATTGTATTGTTACATGATGGAGGAAATGATCGTAGTCAAACGGTAGCAGCGCTAGCAAAAATTTTACCTGAGCTGAAAAAGCAGGGCTATCGATTTGTAACGGTTTCGGAATTACTACGTTATAAACATTAGAAAAAATCCCAAAAGGAAAATAGACCTTTTGGGATTTTTCTTTACTGGTTCTTTTTACGTTTCTTATTATTTTGTCGCTCTGCTGGAGTTAAAGGTTCGTTTGCAAATTCTTCATTGTAACCAGTTCCTTGTCCTTGTGCAGATGCAGCATTCATTCCTGAAATAGTATGATTTGCTTTTCTTTTACCCATTTTATTTCACCCCTATAACATTTTTTGTATGTTGAATGATGAGCAGTTCATAGTATGTATGAACTGTAAGTAAACCGCTGATAGAGCATTTTACTTTATGATAATAGTATTCATAAGGAGCATGAAAGCTATTCAAATTTAGAAACATAAAGAAAACTTATGATAATCTATAAGTTTCTTATTATTTACTTATTTAGAAAGTTGTAATAAGATATTATCGTAAGGTATTGAAAAGTTTGTCTACATTTTATATTCAGACAACTTAGTCACGTTTAACAGGGGGGAAACATAATGGTCAAACATAATCCATTTCAATCACGTGCAACTTTTGAAGTAGATGGAAAAACGTATCATTATTATGATTTGAAAGCGCTTGAAAATGCAGGGGTTGGCAACGTATCTCAATTACCATATTCCGTGAAAGTTTTACTTGAATCAGTACTTCGTCAAGTAGACGGACGTGTAATCACAGAAGAGCATGTTACAAATTTAGCGAAATGGGGAACGAAAGATGTTCAAGATATCGATGTTCCATTTAAACCATCTCGTGTAATTTTACAAGATTTCACTGGTGTTCCAGCTGTTGTTGATTTGGCTTCGCTTCGTAAAGCAATGGCAGACATGGGCGGAGATCCTGACAAAATTAATCCTGAAATTACTGTAGACCTTGTAATTGACCACTCTGTACAGGTTGATAGAGCGGGTACGGCAGACGCGCTTGCATTCAACATGGACTTAGAGTTTAAACGTAATGAAGAACGTTATAAATTTTTAAGCTGGGCACAAAAATCATTTGATAACTACCGTGCGGTTCCACCAGCTACAGGTATTGTACACCAAGTAAACCTTGAATATTTAGCACCAGTTGTTCATGCTGTGAAAAATGCTGAAGGTGATTTAGTTGCATATCCAGATTCGTTAGTTGGAACAGACTCACATACAACAATGATTAACGGTATCGGCGTTCTTGGATGGGGCGTTGGTGGTATTGAAGCAGAAGCAGGAATGCTTGGACAGCCTTCATACTTCCCGGTACCTGAAGTAATCGGTGTGAAATTAACTGGTACACTTCCAAGTGGTACTACAGCGACAGACGTTGCATTAAAAGTAACACAAGTATTACGTCAAAAAGGTGTAGTTGGTAAATTCGTTGAGTTCTTCGGAAATGGACTAAAGAGCATGCCTTTAGCTGACCGTGCAACAATTTCAAATATGGCACCAGAATACGGCGCAACTTGTGGATTCTTCCCAATCGATGATATTTCATTAGAATACTTACGTTTAACAGGTAGAGATGAAGAACAAATTCGCGTTGTTGAAGAATACTGTAAAGCGAACGGTTTATTCTATACAGCAGATAGTAAAGATCCAATCTATACTGATCTTGTTGAAATTGATTTAAATACAATCGAATCTAACCTTTCTGGACCGAAACGCCCACAAGATTTAATTCCACTTTCAGATATGAAAGATGCGTTCCACAAAGCTGTTGTAGCACCAGTTGGAACACAAGGACTTGGATTTAATGAGCAAGAGTTCGATAAAGAAGTGAAGGTTACATTAGAAGATAAAGAAGTAACGATGAAAACAGGTGCAATTGCAATCGCTGCAATTACAAGCTGTACAAATACATCAAACCCATACGTATTAATCGGGGCAGGTTTAGTTGCGAAGAAAGCAATTGAAAAAGGACTTAAAGTACCTGAGTATGTAAAAACATCATTAGCACCAGGATCAAAAGTTGTTACTGAATACTTAGATAAATCAGGTTTAACAACATATTTAGATCAATTAGGTTTCCAAACAGTTGGTTACGGCTGTACGACTTGTATCGGTAACTCTGGTCCATTAGCGCCAGAATTAGAAGAAGCAATCGCAGCAAACGACTTACTAGTAACATCTGTTTTATCTGGTAACCGTAACTTTGAAGGTCGTATTCATCCACTTGTAAAAGCAAACTACTTAGCATCACCACCACTAGTTGTGGCATATGCACTTGCAGGTACTGTTGATATTGACCTGAAAAATGATGAAATCGGTAAAGATGCAAATGGCAATGCTGTTTACTTCAACGATATTTGGCCATCAGCTAAAGAAATTGAAGATGTAGTTCAAAACGTTGTTACATCTGAACTGTTCAAGAAAGAATATGCACAAGTATTTAACAGCAATGAGCGCTGGAATGAAATCCAAACTTCAAACGAAGCTTTATATACTTGGGATAATGATTCAACATACATTCAAAACCCGCCATTCTTTGAAGGTTTATCTAAAGAGCCAGGTGAAGTCGAAACATTATCAGGCCTACGCGTAGTTGGTAAATTTGGTGACTCTGTAACGACAGACCACATTTCACCAGCAGGTTCAATCGGTAAGCATACACCAGCTGGACGCTACTTATTAGAAAACGGCGTACAACCAGTTGACTTTAACTCTTACGGTTCTCGTCGTGGTAACCATGAAGTTATGATGCGTGGTACATTCGCAAACATCCGTATTAAAAACCAAATCGCACCAGGAACAGAAGGCGGATATACAACATATTGGCCAACTGGTGAAGTAACATCTATCTATGATGCTGCTATGAAATATAAAGAAGATGGAACAGGTCTTCTAGTTGTTGCTGGTAAAGATTACGGTATGGGAAGTTCTCGTGACTGGGCTGCGAAAGGTACTAACTTATTAGGTATTAAAGCAGTAATCGCAGAAAGCTTCGAACGTATTCACCGCAGTAACTTAGTGTTAATGGGTGTACTACCGCTTCAATTTAAAGATGGCGAAAGTGCTGAAACGTTAGGTCTTGTTGGTAACGAGTCATTTGAAATTCAAATCGACAAAACAGTTAGACCACGCGATCTTGTAAAAGTAGTTGCAACTGATGCAGATGGCAACGAAAAACAATTTGAAGTAGTAGCTCGTTTCGATAGTGAAGTTGAAATTGACTACTACCGTCACGGTGGTATTCTGCAAATGGTTCTTCGTGAGAAAATTGAAGAATCTAAAGTATCGAACTAAATTATTGAAATGAACAATAAGGAAGCTAACAATAGTTAGCTTCCTTATTTTATGGAAAGGGATGAAACCATTTGGTTTCATCCCTTTCTTTTTACTATAAAAATGGAGGAAACGTCATGACAGAGTATAAAAGAATATTGTTGCCGTTACGACAAGAGAAAATATTAGTAATAGCAGCTGTATGTAGTGGGATAATTGCTGCCATTTTAAATTTATCACGCCCAATTTTCATGGGGTTAATTGTAGACAATCTTATTCAAAGGGAGCTAAAAGGTGCGTATTTATATATAGCCTTGTTTGCGGGTAGTCGCTTTTTAATGTGGGCGAACAATCTTTTATTTGATTATATAAGTTCAAAAGCGAGTCAACGTATATTACAAACGAAACGTATAGAATTATTACGTAACTATTTCTCATTACCGTTTGAAGAGAGTGAGAAGATTAAGCAAGGAGAGTTAGAAACTTTGGTCGTGTCTGATATTCCGAACTGGGTCAGATTATATGGCTCTATATTAATAGAATATATACACGCTATTGCCCAATTTATTGGGGCTTTCATAGCACTACAACATATAGATATACAGTTTATATTGTGGGTAACTCCGTTTTTATTTTTAAGTACAATTGTTCCAATACTGATGGGAGAAAAGGTAAGAGATATTGCAAGCGTTGCTCAAAAAAATCACTCAAGTGTTGTAGAGATGGTGTCACAGTTTGTAAAGGGGATACAAGATTTGCGGAGTTTACAAAAAGAAAAATGGGCAATTCGCTTATTTAAAAGAGTAACGGCACAATCGTATAAATCGGAAGTAAAGAAGACGATGATGCAACATTGTATTGGAGTAGTTGGAACGGTGATTGAAACAGGAGCATATATCCTTGTTCTCATTATAGGTGCACAAAAAATAATGAGGGGAGAAATAGAAGTTGGTTCACTCATTGCAGTGTTAGCGACAATTGAGATGCTCTTTTTCCCTGTCCGTTATGTGGGCGATTTATTAATAATGACACAAGTTGCAGTCGCTTCGGCAAATAGAGCTTTTTGCTTTTTAAATAAACGAGCAGCAGATAGCAATGTAGAAAGAGCGATGGGGATCAGGATAACAAATGTTTCATTTCAGGAGAATGATGGAGAGAAATGTAGAATTCATAATATCGATTTACAAATTCATCCTGGTGAACTCGTTATTATTGTGGGAGAAAGCGGTGCAGGAAAAACAACGCTTTTAAAGTTAATAACGGGCTTGTATAAACCATCTAACGGTAGCATTGCTTATTATGGTAATGAAGCTCGTATGACTACAGTGTGGCAAGAACCACGTTTTTTCCGAACGACGGTAACAGAGAATATGTATTTCGGGGAAGAGGGTTTAGAAAATCAGCTAGAAAAAAATAGTGAACTTATAAATGCAACGCCGATTATTAGAGGGTTACCTGAAGGGAGTCAAACTGTGCTACATAAAAGCGGTGAAGAGTTTTCAGGAGGCGAAAGAAAACGTCTTGCCTTATTGCGAGCGATTGTATCAAATCCAACTCTTATTATTTTAGATGAACCGACGGCTGGGTTAGATCCGGGCAATCAAGAATTGGTTTGGAATATGATTGAAGGGATAGGAAGAGATGTAACGAGAATTGTGGCAACACATGATGTAGAGAGAGCGATGATAGCAGATTGTGTTGTTGTCATGAAGAATGGGATTATTGTGGAATGTGGGAATCCTAGAGAATTATTAAATTGCAACTCATTGTACAATGAGTTGCAAACAAAAAGATAAGAGATATGTAATGCTCTTATCTTTAGTCCGCTATTTGCCGGGTAGCCCGATTGGTGAGGGCTGATTAAAGTTTCACTTTATTCGGTCTCATTAAGTTGATAAGTATAAGAATTCGGATCACTAGAATTAACTTCTTTGACGAGAGTAAGTTGATTTGTATCTGGATTATATTTAAAAATCTTAATTGTATGTTCGCTATTTAGTAATGGATTATATTCTTGAATAGCGAATGTATTTTCCGCAATTTGTGTCATATTACTGGTGGGAACATTTTCTATGGAATCATGATTTGTAGAAATTTCAACGACTTTTTCACTGTTGAAAAATAAAAGAACGATTACTAAAATAACTAAGCATATTCGTATATAGCGTAGCTCTTTTGTGATAGGGTGTTCTCCCAAAACAATCATCCTTTCTATAACTATTCTATAGTAGTAATGGTAGTCATTGTGAAAAAAGTAATAATGCCGAGGCCTGCCAAAAGGATAAATGAGATTAATGCGATATAGAGACAAATACGTCCAACTTGTTTTTTTAGGATCTTTACTAAATAGTGAGATAATCCATGTGATAATTCCGATTGGGAAAAATATAAAACTAAGAATATATAGAAGTATTTTTTCAAATAAATTCATGAGAGCTCCTTTCATTGTAAAATGTTCCGTGTATTTCTAATTATATGATTAAAAGGTAAATATTTCATATTATTTATAAAAATTCTGATTATTTAGAATGTGAATATTTTCAAGCTTGTCCGTATAAGCTAAAATAAGGTATATAGCATCTGAATGGATATATTAAAAGAAGATAAACACGTTAGGGTGATATAACATGTGGCGGAAGCTTATGATTATTGTAGTGTTACTTTGTTTAGCGGGATATGCAGCTTATGAACAGTTTGGTCATAAAGAGCAGGCGGTAAAAGTGAAGCAAGAAAAAAGTGAAGTTGCTATGAAAGAGATGATCGCAAGGAATGGTATTGAGATAGGGAAGAGTGCACCGGACTTTGAATTAACTAAGTTAGATGGGACAAATGTAAAGTTATCGGATTTAAAAGGAAAGAAAGTAATTTTAAACTTTTGGGCTACGTGGTGTGGACCATGTCAGCAAGAAATGCCGGATATGGAGGCTTTCTATAAAGAACATAAAGAAAACGTAGAAATTTTAGCGATCAATTATACGCCTTCAGAAAAAGGTGGGGGGGAAGAGAAGGTAAGCAATTTTGCTAAAGAAAAAGGAATTACTTTTCCTATTTTATTGGACAAGAACATTGATGTGACAACAGCGTATAAAGTAATTACGATTCCAACTTCGTATTTTATAGATACAAAAGGTGTCATTCAAGATAAGTTTATTGGGCCGATGACACAAAAAGAGATGGAGAAAAGAGTTGCTAAATTAAAATAATGGTGAAAAGGTAGAGATGGAGAGTTCCCATTTCTGCCTTTTCTTTTTCAAGTAGTAATCACTTCATGATATGATGTAAGAAATATAAACGTTTAGAGATAAAGGAGTGTATGGAGTGGGGAATGTATCCTTACCGTTAGATTATGTTGTAATTGATTTTGAAACAACAGGATTTAACCCTTATAATGATAAAATTATTCAAGTTGCAGCGGTGAAATATCGTAATCATGAACTGGTAGATCAATTTGTTTCATACGTGAATCCAGAGCGGCCAATTCCGGACCGAATAACGAGTTTAACAGGTATTACCAATTATCGCGTTTCAGATGCACCGACGATTGAAGAAGTGTTACCTTTATTTTTAGCATTTTTACATACAAATGTTATTGTGGCCCATAATGCTTCTTTTGATATGCGCTTTTTGAAAAGTAATGTAAATATGCTGGGGCTGCCTGAACCTAAAAATAAAGTAATTGATACTGTATTTTTAGCGAAGAAATACATGAAGCATGCGCCTAATCATAAACTTGAAACGTTAAAACGAATGCTTGGAATTCGTTTAAGCTCTCATAATGCATTTGACGATTGCATTACGTGTGCTGCTGTTTATCAAAAGTGTGCAGCTATTGAAGAAGAAAGACAGAGAAAAGTAAATAAGGTCTCACTTGATGAAATTGTAGTATACGAAGCGGTGAAAGAAATGCTTGCACGTAATAAACGTAATGTAGAATGGCTACGTTGTATGAACGTAGGAAGTTATTTAGATATAAAAGCTTTTTATCCAGTTATGAGATTAAAGGTAAAAGGGCGAAAGAAATATGTATTAACAGAGATATTAGAAGAAGATGTGAAAGAAATATGTACAAGTTTAAAATGTGAACCGGCGTTAAAAAGTGAAGTTGGTAATACGAGAATTAT
The DNA here is from genome assembly GCF_022663835.1 of Bacillus cereus group sp. BfR-BA-01347. Classification (NCBI taxonomy): domain Bacteria; kingdom Bacillati; phylum Bacillota; class Bacilli; order Caryophanales; family Bacillaceae; genus Bacillus; species Bacillus cereus group sp. BfR-BA-01347. The sequence goes on from NZ_JAKUGG010000006.1 coordinate 48,221, forward strand.
GCTTAATAGCTTAGAGGATGTTATGAAATTAGAAAGTTATATTTTAGAGCAGTATGATTTTGTATTACAGGCGCTTCATGATTATAAAGAAAATGAAATGAATGCAGATGAAAAGTTGAAAGAGTATTTAAATATTATGGTATAAAAAACTCCGTGTGCAATATATTGTACACGGAGTTTTTTTAGGAGTACTAAAACATAAAATTTTCTTACAAATCTGATTAAAGAGTTTTTTGTTTGCTCATACTATGTAATAAGAAAGCGAAGGAGAGAGGGTGAACAACATGAGAAGAAGTCGCCGTAAATCGTTTGAAGAACTTGTAAATGAAAATAAACAACAATTATTAAGCGATCGTGAGGCAATTGATCGCATTGAAGAGCGCATTGAAAAACGTTATGAAATGAAACTTTTTAAGCAAGCTGAATAATTCTTAACACTAGTACGATACTAGTGTTAAGGAGGCGATAGTAATGGGTAATCCGAAAAAAAATTCAAAAGACTTTGCACCAAATCATATTGGAACACAATCGAAAAAAGCTGGTGGAAATAAAGGAAAGCAAATGCAAGATCAAACAGGTAAACAACCGATTGTTGATAATGGTTAAAGAAAAGGAGAATATTACATTCTCCTTTTTTATGTATAAATTTGAGGAAAGATAGGTAATTTAAGATGGTGTGTATATACAATATTAGGAGGGAAGTACATGCCAAATCCAGATAATCGAAGTGACAACGCTGAAAAGTTACAAGAAATGGTGCAAAATACAGTTGATAACTTTAATGAAGCAAAAGAAACAGCGGAACTTTCTAATGAAAAAGATCGTGCTGCTATTGAAGCAAAAAATCAAAGACGTTTAGAAAGTATTGACTCATTAAAAAGTGAAATCAAAGATGAATCTTAACAAAATGTACAAAAAGGGCTGACTTTTGTCAGCCCTTTTTCGTAATCGTAAAGTTTTCAACAAGTAAACGCCAATTTTGTGGAAATGGCAAGCCAATCTTCCAATAACTAATACCGCCAATGCCCTGCTCTTTCATTAAATTGAATTTACTTTGAATAGACCTCGCATCTTCAAACCAAACTTCATGTTGTACGCCATTTTCGTCAAAGTAATTAAAATGTGGAGCTTGAGCTGTGAAATCATAGCGGATAGGAACATTATATTTACGAGCAAGTGCAACAGCTGCGACAGAGCTAACTGCTTTTGCTGGTGGATTCCCTTGTTTGAACGGAAGTTTCCAATCGAATCCGTATAAGTTTTGCCCCATCATAATTTTTTGGGGAGGCATTTGAGATTTTGCGTATTGAAGTACTTCTTTTACAGGACCGATAGGAGAGATTGCCATTGGTGGCCCGCCCTGCCAACCCCAGTCATATGTCATAATGACGACGAAATCAACAATTTGCCCTTGCGCTTTATAATCATGGGCTTCGAAAAATTTTCCCTTTTGATTTGAACTTGTTTTCGGTACGAGAGTTGTGCTTAATGTGTACCCGCTAGGTAAGCGTGTTTTTACATTTCGTAAAAAGCGATTATATGCCTCGCGGTCTTCGGGTGCTACACTCTCGAAATCGAAATGAATGTCTCGCATGCCATATTTTTCAGCTGTTTGCAAAATGTTAGTAATAAATTTGTTTTGAATCGTTGCGTCGCGTAAAATAACCGATGTTAGATCGGCACTGAAATTACCATTTTCAATATTTGTAATAACGAGCATAGGGATTGTTTGCCCTTGCGTTGCAATATTAGCAATTTTAGCTGTTTCAGTAGGTTCTTTTAATGTGCCATCTCTTTTTGCCTCAAAACTAAAATAAGCTAAATATGTTAAAAATGGATTGATGGCACGTGTAGCATTAACTAAACTCTCTTTAATCGGTATAGTGGAAGGTTGTAAATAAGCGATGGATTCTACAGCTCGTTTTGTGCCTTTTGGTACATATAATTGTTGTCCGACATGGAGAATAGATTTTAAAGATAAATTATTAACTTTAGCTAAACTAGCGAGGGGGACATTATATGTTTGAGAAATCCGATAGAGGCTGTCACCAGGCTGTACATAATAATTATTTCCTTTTGTATTAACGATAAGTGCCTGACCAACAACGAGCGTTTCAGCTGGATTTAGTCCATTGTCTTTTACTATTTCGTCAGGTGTCGATCCATATTTTGATGCCAAGCTATATACGCTATCACCGCTACGAACCGTTACAATTTGAATCATATGCTGGCTCCTTTCAGTAAAAGATTCACTGTTTTTATTTTATTTTTGATGTTACTGTATTATGATTAAATGTATGCAAGGCAGCAGAAGTGAAAGAAGGCGAATACATATGTTTGTAGCAGAACATGAAGTTGAAATCCGTTATGCGGAAACAGATCAAATGGGTGTTGTTTACCATTCAAACTACTTAGTGTGGCTTGAGTTAGGTCGCACGAAACTTATACAAGATTTAGGTTTTTCATATGTTGAAATGGAGAAAGAAGGAATTATTTCTCCTGTGTTAGATTTACAAATTTCATATCGTAAAGCGATGCGTTACGGAGAAAAAGCAATCGTAAAAACATGGGTAGATACTGTGAGCCCACTTCGCGTTGTATATGGATATGAAATATATAATGGTGATGGTGAACTGTGTATTACTGCAAGTACGACGAATATTTGTGCGAAAAAAGAAGGGTTCCGTCCTGTATCATTTAAAAAGTTATATCCTGAGTGGTATGCGAAATATGAGGAAATTAAGAAAAAATAAAAAAGCGTGGCAGAAGCCACGTTTTTTTATTTTTCATAATTAAATTGTGGGAAGTCGTCACCTTCGTTAAGTGTAACAGATAAATTATGTCCATCGAAGAACCATTCATCATCGCCTTCAATAAAGAAGTTAATGCCTTCTTCTTGAATTTGAACAGCAGGGTGTGCAGGATCATCTTTACGAATACCTAAAGAAAGTCCTTTTTGCACAGTACTGCAACCACCGTATTGTACGAAAAAGCGTAGTGTTTCATTTGATTGTAAGTTTAATTCATTTTTATACCATTGTGCTGCTTCTTTTGTTACGGAAAGATTCATGTATAGTTCCTCCAAATTATGTTGCTTTTTCTTTAGTATAAAAAATAACGCAAAAAGACGCTATTAATATGCTTCACGTTTTCTTTTTGCGTTATGTGGGTTACGATCTTATTTTTGCTTTTTTGAAAAGTTTGCTTTTGGTTCAGTTTTATTTATAATTCGTCCGATATTTGCACGGTGTTTATAAATAACCATACCTGCTAATAAACACATCGCAATAATGAAGATTTTATCCCCGCTAACAATGGATGCAATAACAGCAACAACTGCTGTTACCATAGAAGAAAGTGATACGTATCTTGTTGTAAATAAAAGGGTGAAAAATACAACAGCCAATATTGCAAAAACAACTGGTGAATAGCATAATAGTACCCCAGCAGAAGTTGCAACTGCTTTACCACCGCGGAATTTCGCGAAGATTGGATAGACATGTCCAAGAACAGCCGCTAACCCGAACCATAGTGGGTGAATATCTAATCCGAAAATCATTGGTAGACTTGTTGCTAAAGTCCCTTTTAAAATGTCAGCAATTGTAACGGTAAAACCTGCTTTTTTCCCTAATGTGCGGAATGTGTTTGTTCCGCCTAGATTACCGCTCCCGTGCTCACGAATATCGATTCCGTAGCCAATTTTTCCAACAACTAGTGCAAATGGAATCGAGCCAAGTAAGTAGGCAACGATAAATAAAAGATATGTAGTAACCATAAGTTCAGTCTCCTTTATTCAAATGTGTTGATAAAGGGTAAAAAGAGTTTTTCCCGTATATTGTACCATACATTTGTAAAGAGCACATTTCTTTTTTGTAAATGAAAAATTCATTATTTCGTGAAAAAAATTTCACAGTAATGTTACATTTCTCACAGAAACAGTAAGACTATATGTAGTAACATTTTAATCAAAAGATAACAACATATTGGTGGAGGGTTATAAATGTTACAAAATAATACACGTGGAGAAGAAGAATTAATGAAAGTGTTCGAGACAATAGTCCACGGCAATGAACAAGATTTAATGCAAGAAAATGCAAATGTAGACGGCCGCTCTCCAATGGGCGTAATGGGAACCTTCGCATCTGAGAGTGCAAAATATTATGCTGTTGAGAATTTATTGTCAGATCAAGTGAAAAAAGCAATAAATGAAAATATATTATATCCACATGATTTAGATTTTTATGCGACAGGAACGACGACTTGTTCACAAATTCCGTTAGCACAAATGCTTGCTAACGGTTTTCATACGGGGCATGGACATATGAGACAACCGCAAGACATTAAAAGTGCATTGGCTCTTGCGTCTATTATTTTTCAAGCGAATCAAAATATGCAGCATGGTGGTCAATCGTTTGCACTCTTTGATATTGATTTAGCACCTTATGTACGAAAAACAATTGAGAGACATAAAAAACGATTACAATCATATCCGCTTACGAAAGAACAAATAGAAGAATTTGCATGGAAAGAAACGGAAAATGATACGTATCAAGCGTGTGAGGCTTTCGTTCATAATTCGAATAGTATGCATAGTAGGGGCGGAGGACAAGTCCCGTTTATTTCTATTAATTACGGAACAGATACATCAAAAGAAGGAAGAATGTTAATTAAACAACTTTTAAAAGCGACACAAGCTGGACTTGGTAAAGGAGAGACACCGATTTTTCCAATTCAAATTTTCAAGATGAAAAAAGGTGTGAATTTTGAAGAAAGTGATCCGAACTACGATTTATTTGAATTAGCATTAGAGACAACCGCAGAGCGATTATTCCCTAACTTTTCATTTTTAGATGCGCCGTTTAATGCAGTGCATTATGATGGAAGACCAGAAAGTGAAGTATGTTACATGGGATGTCGTACCCGTGTTATGTCTAATATACATGGAGAAGAAACAGCGATTGGTAGAGGGAATTTATCATTTACGTCTATTAATTTAGTGAAATTAGCGTTAATTAGTGGTTCAAAAGAAGCGTTTTTTGAAGCGCTAAACTATTATTTAGATTTAGGAATTAAGCAGCTATTAGAAAGATATGCGTATCAATGTACGAAGCGAGCAAGAGATTTTCAGTTTTTATATTCACAAGGTGTATGGCGTGGTGGAGAAACGTTGCAGCCTGAAGACTCCGTAGCCTCGATTTTAAAACAAGGGACGTTAAGTATTGGTTTTATCGGTCTTGCGGAATGTTTAGTAGCTTTAACAGGAAAGCATCATGGGGAAGATGAAGAATCATGGAAACTTGGGTATGAAATTATTTCCTTTATGAGAGATAGAATGGATAAAGCGACAGAAGAACATCAACTGAATTTCTCAGTAATTGCAACTCCAGCAGAAGGATTATCAGGGAAGTTTGTGAAAAAAGATAGAGAAGAATTTGGTGAAATTAGCGGTATAACGAACCATAATTACTATACGAATTCATTCCATATTCCAGTTTATTATAACATTCAAGCGATAAATAAAATCCGTTTAGAGGGCCCGTTCCATGCTCTCTGTAATGGAGGACACATTACTTATATTGAACTAGACGGAGCAGCAATGCATAACAAAAAGGCATTAAAACAAATTGTACAAGCTATGGCAGAACATGGCGTTGGATATGGTTCAATTAATCATCCTGTTGACCGTTGTAAGTGCTGTAGTTATCACGGGGTTATTGGGAATGAATGTCCAAGTTGCGGGAATGAAGATGAGGCTAATATAGAAAGAATTCGCCGTATAACAGGCTATCTTGTAGGAGATATGTCGAAGTGGAATAGTGCGAAACGTAGTGAAGAGATAGATCGGGTGAAACATAAATGAAAGTGATGAATATTATTCATGATAGTGTAGTAGATGGAGAAGGATTGCGGACAGTCGTGTTTTTTGCGGGCTGTCCGCATCGTTGCGTTGGTTGCCATAATCCGAAATCATGGAATATTTGCAATGGAACGGAAATGACAGTAGAAGAAATTGTGAAAGAGATTGCAAGTAATCCATTAACTGATGTAACATTTTCAGGTGGAGATCCATTTTTTCAAGCTGCTGAAGTGAAAAAGGTAGCAAAAATCGTGAAAGATTTTAAAAAAAACCTATGGATGTATACAGGTTATACGTTAGAAGAGATACAGAGTTCTCAAAATAATGATATGATAGAGTTGTTACATTATGGGGATGTTTTAGTCGATGGAAGGTTTGAAATTGAGAAAAAAGATTTAACACTTCCATTTCGCGGAAGCTCCAATCAACGTATTATTCGATTGAAAGAGTAAAAAGGCGGGATAGATGATATGAATAAAACAGTATTGCTTGTTGAAGATGAAAGAAGATTACGTGAAATTGTTAGTGATTATTTTCGTAATGAAGGCTTTGAAGTAATCGAAGCAGAAGATGGAAAAAAAGCGTTAGAGTTATTTGCAGAGCATGAAATTGATTTAATTATGTTAGATATTATGTTACCAGAAATAGATGGATGGTCTGTTTGTAGAAGAATTAGAAAAGAATCAGCAGTACCAATTATTATGTTGACAGCACGTTCGGATGAGGATGATACATTGCTAGGTTTCGAATTAGGTGCAGACGAGTATGTAACGAAACCATTTAGCCCGAAAGTATTAGTAGCTCGTGCAAAGACGTTATTGAAACGTGCGGATGGTGCGGTAGGAGTAGCGGAAGAAAATGCTATGTCTTTAGCTGGAATAGAAGTAAATCGTCTATCTAGAACTGTTTTAGTAGATGGAGAAGAAATTATATTGACACATAAAGAATTTGAACTTCTTGTGTATTTAATGGAGAACAAAGGAATCGTGTTATCACGTCAACATTTATTAGATCAGTTATGGGGATATGACTATTACGGTGATGACCGAACGGTTGATACCCATATTAAAAAACTTCGAAATAAGCTAGGAGATAAAGCGAAGCATATCGGTACTGTTATTCGAGTTGGTTATAAATTTGAAGAATAATCTAGAACGATTTGTGTAATTTAGCCTAGGGAAATGGCGATTTTATACTCTCTTTTGAAGGTAGAATGTACAAAAAATACTTTTTTTGTCTACAATGTTAGATAGGAGTATTTTTTTAATTAGATTTCACGATGAGTTCACAAGAAGGACACAAAACGTGACTATACTGAAAATACGAATTCACCAGAGAGGGGAAATAAAACATGGGATATTACGACGGACCAAATTTAAATGAAGAGCATAGTGAAACGAGAGAAGTGAGAAAATCAGGTAGTAAAAAAGGCTATTTCTTCACAGGTTTAGTGGGAGCTGTAGTCGGAGCGGTTTCGATTAGTTTTGCAGCACCATATATGCCATGGGCTCAAAATAATGGAGCGCCAGTATCATCATTTAGTTCGGATTCAAAAGTAGAAGGTACTGTAGTTCCTGTTGTAAATAAAGCGAAAAATGAAACTGATTTACCTGGTATGATTGAAGGGGCGAAAGATGTTGTTGTAGGTGTTATTAATATGCAACAAAGTGTTGATCCATTTGCAATGCAACCGACAGGTCAAGAACAACAAGCTGGTTCAGGATCAGGTGTTATTTATAAAAAAGCAGGGAATAAAGCATATATTGTAACAAACAACCATGTAGTGGATGGAGCAAATAAACTTGCTGTGAAGCTGAGCGACGGAAAGCAAGTTGATGCGAAATTAGTTGGTAAGGACCCTTGGTTAGACTTAGCAGTTGTTGAAATTGATGGATCTCATGTAAATAAAGTTGCCACTTTAGGTGATTCAAGTAAACTTCGTGCGGGTGAAAAAGCCATTGCAATCGGTAACCCGCTAGGATTTGATGGAAGTGTAACGGAAGGTATAATCAGTAGTAAAGAACGCGAAATTCCGGTTGATATTGATGGCGATAAACGACCAGATTGGCAAGCACAAGTTATTCAAACAGATGCAGCGATTAACCCTGGTAACAGTGGTGGTGCATTATTTAACCAAAATGGTGAAATAATTGGGATTAATTCAAGTAAAATTGCACAACAAGAAGTTGAAGGAATTGGATTTGCTATTCCAATTAATATCGCAAAACCAGTTATTGAATCTCTTGAAAAAGATGGAGTAGTAAAACGTCCAGCGCTTGGAGTAGGTGTTGTTTCATTAGAAGATGTGCAAGCTTATGCAGTCAATCAATTGAAAGTACCGAAAGAAGTAACTAATGGTGTTGTATTAGGTAAAATTTACCCAATCTCACCGGCTGAAAAAGCTGGTTTAGAGCAATATGATATTGTAGTAGCATTAGATAATCAAAAAGTAGAGAATGCTCTTCAATTCCGTAAATATTTATATGAAAAGAAAAAAGTAGGCGAGAAAGTAGAAGTTACATTCTACCGTAACGGTCAAAAAATGACGAAATCGGCTACTTTAGCAGATAATTCAGCTACAAAGAATCAATAATCGAAATAAAAGAAAGTCTCTTTCATATTGAAAGAGACTTTCTTTATCGGCTATACTAAAGGAATAGGAGGGATTAATTATGACAATTGAAAACCCAACTCGTACGGAAATTGGTGAAGTGCTAAAGAAAAGCAAAACAATTGCGGTTGTTGGATTATCAGATAAGCCAGAACGTACATCGTATATGGTTTCAAAAGCAATGCAAGATGCTGGATACCGCATTATTCCAGTTAATCCAACAGTAGATGAGGTGCTTGGAGAAAAGGCAGTTTCTTCACTAAAGGATATTAAGGAACACGTTGACATAGTAAATATATTTCGTCGCTCAGAGTTTTTAATGGATGTTGCAAAAGAATTTGTAGAGATTGATGCAGATGTTTTTTGGGCACAATTAGGAGTACAAGATGAGGATACATATAAACTTTTAAAAGAAAAAGACTATACTGTAATAATGGATCGTTGTATTAAAGTAGAACATGCGATGACAAAATAGTATAGATTTAAAGGTAGAAAGATTGATTCAGCCCTCATTATAGATAAGTAGGGCCGATGAACGAGGTGTTCATCATGAGATTTTTTAAAGGCTGTTTTTGGGGATTGTTACTTGTAATCCCGTTTTGGATCTTGATCATTTGGATCATAATAAAGGTTTGGAATGTGTAATCTTGGAATACATATCCATTTCTCGTTGACAAACGATTATTTTTCTGAAATAGTAGCCTAGAGGAATCCTTGTGAGAAAACAAGGATTTTTCTATTGAAAATGGTATATAAAAGAGATAAGATAACTTGCCAAAACGATAGTCGAGGCGTTATTCTATAATAGAAACATATGTTCTGATTTTGGATTAGGAAAGGGGCAAGGAGTTTGGCGAAGCATCAGTTCCAATATAATGAAGATGCGATTCAAGTGTTAGAAGGACTTGAAGCCGTTCGAAAACGCCCGGGTATGTATATCGGGAGCACGGACAGCCGTGGATTGCATCATTTAGTATATGAAATAGTAGATAACTCCGTTGACGAAGCGTTAGCGGGATTTGGCGACGAAATTTCAGTCGTAATACATAAAGATAATAGTATTAGCGTTATAGATAAAGGGCGAGGAATGCCTACGGGAATGCATAAACTTGGGAAACCTACACCTGAAGTTATTTTAACTGTACTTCATGCCGGTGGTAAGTTTGGTCAAGGTGGTTACAAAACGAGTGGTGGTTTACATGGTGTTGGGGCATCAGTTGTAAACGCCTTGTCTGAATGGTTAGTCGTAACGATTAAGCGTGACGGAAATATTTATGAACAACGCTTTGAAAATGGTGGTATTCCTGTAACGACGCTTGAGAAAATCGGAAAGACGAAAGAATCTGGTACAACAATGCATTTCAAACCAGATACAACGATCTTCAGCACTACAAATTATAACTATGAAACATTATGTGAGAGATTACGCGAATCTGCATTCTTATTAAAAGGGATGAAAATCTCAATAAAAGATGAACGAAATGATTTAGAAGATGTCTTTCATTATGAAACAGGAATTGAAGCTTTCGTTTCCTATTTAAACGAAGAAAAAGATTCCATTCATCCAGTTGTATATTTCACTGGTGAACAAAATGGGATTGAAGCAGAACTAGCATTTCAATTTAACGATGGCTACTCAGAAAATATTCTTTCGTTTGTAAATAATGTACGTACAAAAGATGGTGGAACACATGAAGCTGGATTTAAAACAGCGATGACGCGTGTGTTTAACGAGTATGCTCGTAAAGTAGCACTATTAAAAGAAAAAGATAAAAACTTAGAAGGTACAGATATTCGTGAAGGTGTAGCGGCTATCGTTTCGGTACGTGTACCAGAAGAAGTGCTTCAGTTTGAAGGGCAAACGAAGGGGAAACTAGGTACAAGTGAAGCGCGTTCTTCAATTGATGCCATTGTATCTGAGCATTTAGCATACTTTTTAGAAGAAAACCCTGATGTAGCTACACTTCTTGTGAGAAAAGCAATTAAAGCAGCACAAGCCCGTGAAGCAGCCCGTAAAGCAAGAGAAGAAGCGCGTAGTGGTAAGAAAAAGAAAAAATCAGAAGGTACGTTAAGCGGGAAATTAACACCTGCACAATCACGTAACCCGCAAAAAAATGAACTATACCTAGTAGAGGGTGACTCTGCCGGTGGTTCTGCGAAACAAGGACGAGACAGACGTTTCCAGGCCGTATTACCGTTACGTGGTAAAGTAATTAATACAGAAAAAGCAAAGCTTGCTGATATCTTTAAAAATGAAGAGATTAATACAATCATTTATGCGATTGGCGGCGGTGTAGGAAATGAATTTGATGTTGAAGATATTAACTACGATAAAGTTGTAATTATGACCGATGCCGATACCGATGGGGCTCATATTCAAGTATTGTTATTAACGTTCTTCTACAGATATATGAAGCCACTTATCGAAGCTGGTAAAGTATTTATCGCACTTCCTCCTTTATACAAAGTAAGTAAAGGAAAAGGTAAGAGTGAGGTAATTGAATACGCTTGGTCAGATGAGGAATTAGACGGTGTAACGAAAAAAGTTGGAAAAGGCTATATGTTACAACGTTATAAAGGACTTGGTGAAATGAATGCGGATCAATTATGGGAAACAACAATGAATCCTGAAACGCGTACATTAATTCGCGTAAAAATTGATGATGCAGCAAGAGCAGAGCGTCGCGTTACAACGTTAATGGGCGATAAAGTAGAACCGCGCCGTAAATGGATTGAACGTAATGTACAGTTTGGTATGCAAGAAGAAGGAAATATTTTAGAAAATGAAATGATTATGGAGACGGAGGTGGAATAACATGCAAGCAGAGAAGTTTCATGACCTCCCGCTTGAAGACGTGTTAGGTGATCGCTTTGCACGTTATAGTAAATATATTATTCAAGATCGTGCACTTCCAGATGCACGTGATGGCTTAAAGCCAGTACAAAGACGTATTTTATATTCTATGTATGTAGAAGGTAATGTACATGATAAAGCGTTTCGTAAATCAGCTAAAACAGTAGGTAATGTTATCGGTAATTATCATCCACATGGAGATTCCTCTGTATATGAAGCAATGGTACGCTTAAGCCAGACTTGGAAAGTACGTAATGTTTTAGTTGAAATGCATGGTAATAACGGTAGTGTTGATGGGGACCCAGCGGCAGCGATGCGTTATACGGAAGCTCGTTTATCACCAATTGCATCTGAATTATTACGTGATCTTGATAAAGAAACAGTTGAATTCGTGTCAAACTTTGATGATACGAGTGAAGAACCAGTTGTATTACCAGCAGCGTTCCCCAATTTATTAGTGAACGGATCTACAGGGATTTCCGCTGGTTATGCAACAGAAATTCCTCCGCATCATCTTGGAGAAGTTATTGATGCTACAATGATGCGTATTGATAAGCCAAATAGTACTGTTGATGATTTATTAACAGTTATGAAAGGACCAGATTTCCCAACAGGCGGTATTATTCAGGGGATTGATGGTATTAAAAAGGCATATGAAACAGGTAAAGGTAAAATTATTATTCGCGGAAAAGCAGAAGTTGAAACAGTGCGCGGTGGGAAACAACAAATTGTAATCACTGAAATTCCTTACGAAGTGAATAAGGCAAACCTTGTAAAGAAAATGGATGAATTACGTCTAGATAAAAAGTTAGATGGTATTGCTGAGGTGCGTGATGAGACAGATCGTACTGGTTTACGAATTGTTGTTGAATTAAAGAAAGAAGCAAACGCCGAAGGTATTTTAAATTATTTATATAAAAATACAGATTTGCAAATTCCATATAACTTTAATATGGTAGCGATCAATAATCGTCGTCCAACACTTATGACATTACCGAAAATTTTGGATGCTTATATTGGACATCAAAAAGAGGTTATTACGAGACGTTCGCAATATGAATTAAGAAAAGCAGAAAATCGTCAACATATTGTAGAAGGTTTAAAGAAAGCATTATCGATTTTAGACCAAGTAATCGAGACAATTCGAGCTTCAAAAGATAAACGTAACGCGAAAGATAATTTAAGTGCAAAATTTGGCTTTACAGAAGCACAGGCAGAAGCAATTGTTTCCTTGCAATTATATCGCTTAACGAATACAGACATTACAGCGTTACAAGAAGAAGCAGATGAGCTTAATAAGAAAATTATTGAGCTACAGGCAATTTTACAAAGTGAAAAAAGATTACTTCAAGTAATTAAAACAGATTTAAAGAGAGTTAAGAAAACATATAGTGATGATCGACGCGCGATTATTGAAGATCAAATCGAGGAAATTAAAATCGATGTAGAAGTGATGATCCCACAAGAAGATGTCATCGTTACTGTAACGAAAGAAGGATATGTGAAACGTACTGGATGGCGCTCACATAATGCCTCGAACGGCAAAGACTTCGGTATGAAAGAGGGTGACATCTTACTTGAACGATTCGATACGAATACGACAGAGACAGTCCTCTTATTTACGAATAAAGGAAACTATATATATCTGCCAGTATACGAAATGCCAGATATTCGTTGGAAAGATTTAGGTCAGCACGTTGCTAATATCGTTTCACTCGACCGGGATGAAACAATCATTTGGGCAACGGTTGTACCGAACTTTGAGGAAGAAAAACGATTTATCGTATTTGTAACACGAAATGGTATGATAAAGAAAACAGAATTAAATCAATATAAAGTTCAGCGTTATTCAAGGGCATTCGTTGCTGTAAACTTGAAAAAAGATGATGAAGTTGTCGATATATTTGCGACAGATGGAACGAGTGATATCGTTCTTGCTACACACGGTGCATATGCACTTATTTTCCATGAAGATGAAGTAAGTCCAGTCGGTGTAAGAGCTGCTGGAGTGAAAGCAATTAATTTAAAAGAAGATGACTATGTCGCTTCTGGTAAACCGTTAAATGGTGATAAAGATCAACTTATTCTCGTAACACAGCGCGGTGCTGTAAAACGTCTAAAAGCATCAGAAATTGAAAAATCAACGAGGGCGAAACGAGGTCTAGTTATTTTCAAAGAATTAAAACGTAATCCGTACCGCATTGTCGGTATTGAAATTGTTCGGGACGATGAATTAGTTTACATGAAGACAGAGAAAAACATTGTAGAAGAGATTGATCCGAAAGCGTATCGAAATAAAGACCGGTATAGTAATGGTAGCCTAGTGCTAGATGTTAATGATACTGGTGAAGTAGTAGAAACGTGGACGAAGAAAAGACCAGAATAAAGAGGGCATCTTGCTATGAATAATAGCAAGATGCTTTTTTCTAGGCAATTTATTATGTAAATAATAATAATCTTGTTATAATAACTGGATGAAATCGTTCTCATAAAGTGAAACTTTAATCAATGGGATTTTCTTTATCCACATTGATTATTAGTTGAATCAATCGGGCTTTAACGAGCAGTTGATTCCTCACCTAATTCCTTAGCTTTCGCTGAATTTTGAGTTAGGAATCTTACTGCCCGTTAGAGCGGGACAAATGGAGGGGCAACATGAAAAAAATAGGTGTAGGGATTGTAGGATTTGGTTTTTCAAGTACGACATTTCATATCCCACTATTACAAACGATAGAAGAATATGATATTCGTGCTGTATTATCCTCAAAAGAAGAGGTAGTAAAAGAAACATTACCAAACGCTAATGTTGTTAGTACAATTGATGAATTGGTGAAGCGAGCTGATGTTGACTTAGTTGTTATTACATCACCTAATACAACTCATTTTCCATATGTAAAAGAAGCAATTTTAAACGGTAAGCATGTTGTTGTAGAAAAACCATTTGTTGTTTCAATTGAAGAAGGGGAAGAGCTTATTTTATTAGCAGAGCAGCATAATGTAATGTTAAGCGTATATCATAATCGTCGTTTTGATAATGATTTCTTAACAATTAAGAAATTGTTAGGAGAAAACAGAGTAGGGAATGTATATGCATATGAATCGAATTTTGATCGTTTCCGTCCACATGTACGTGATCGATGGAGAGAAAAAAATCTACCAGGCTCCGGTATATTATATGATTTAGGATCGCATTTAATTGACCAAGCGTTATCAATATTCGGGAAACCAGATGCTATAAGTGCAGATGTAATAAAACAACGACCAGGTGCAGAGGTGGATGATTATTTCCACATAGAACTTCATTACGGAGTTAAACGTGTCATTTTACGTAGTAGTAGTTATGTGAAAAAAGCTGGACCGCATTTTATAGTGCATGGAGAGAAAGGTTCTATCGTGAAGTACGGTATGGATTCGCAGGAAGAGCAATTAAAAAATGGAATGAAGCCAGGTGATAACGGTTATGGAGTAGACGATGAAGAGAATTTTGCTACTTTAGAAACAGAAGAAAGCTTAGAGCGTATTCCAACAGAAGTCGGTTGTTATAACAATTATTATAAAGGTGTACGAGATAGTATATTAAATGGTGAGAAACTACCTGTAACAGCAAAAGAAGGTTTAGATGTTATTAAACTGATTCAATTAGCGATTGAAAGCAGTGAAAAGGGTAGAGTCATTTCTATAAAATAAAAAGACACGAAATTCGTGTCTTTTTATTTTTGTGGAACAGAAAGACCATAGAAGAACATCGTAACGATATCTTGTATATGTTTTTCGCGATCTCCTTCAAGAAGTTGTGCTCCAAATTCATCACCTAACTTTGTAAACATTTGAATGTAAAGTAACATCATTTCTTTAGTAAGGTGTGGATTAATTTCGTTTTTGCGCTGAGCTCGTTCTAATATTTCTAAATACCAGGGCAGGATTTTTTCATTTTGATAACTATAAATAAACTTACGGAGTTCTTCGTCCCTTTGCATCATTTGTAGTAACATATCAGGTTGAAATAATCCGCCAGTATTCATTTTTCTTACAATCATTTTTTGCATCATATCATGAAAAGGTAATTTTTCTTCCGCAAGCTCTTTATAATATTGAAATTCAGATATGATAAATTCTTGTATAAGCTCCCTAAATAACGCATCTTTACTTCCGAAATGATTATAAATTGTAACTTGAGAAACGTTTGCTTCTTTTGCGATATGTTCTATTTTCACTTCATTAAATCCACGTTCTGAAAATAATACGAATGCTGCTTCTTTAATGGCACGCTTTTTCTTTTCTTTTACTCTTTCAAAGCCGTTCAATGCAATCACCTCACTTAAAATATACAAGAAAAAATAATGGAAAACAATAATTTTGAAATATGGACTAATAAATATTTCAAAAAATTGTTGCGAATATGGAAGATGAGGAGTACAATAATTTTGAAATATCACATATTAAATATTTCAAAAAATGAGGTGGAATTATGATTTCAGTTCAAGATGTCACAAAACAGTTTTCGAATGGAAAAGGTTTGTTTCATATTACATTTGATGTAAAAGAGGGAGAAGTATTTGGTTATTTAGGACCGAATGGTGCCGGAAAATCAACGACGATTCGTAATTTAATGGGATTTATAAAACCGACAGCTGGTAAAGCGACAATTTTTGGATTAGATTGTTGGAATGAAGCAGCGAAAATTCAAAGGGAAGTTGGTTATCTACCGGGTGAAATTTCTTTTATTGAAGGAATGAACGGATTAGAATTTTTAAAATTAATGCAAGGAATGCGTGGATTAAAGGATACAAAAAGACGAGATGAACTGATAGAGCGTCTGCAATTTGATGTGAAAACACCGATTCGCAAAATGTCTAAAGGAATGAAGCAAAAAGTAGGGATAGTCGCTGCATTTATGCACGATCCAGAGGTGTTAATTTTAGATGAACCAACATCTGGACTTGATCCACTTATGCAGCAAGTGTTTATAGATTTAATATTAGAGGAAAAGCAAAGAGGAAAAACAATCCTAATGTCATCACATATTTTCACTGAAATAGAGAGAACTTGTGACAGAGTAGCTATTATTAAAGATGGTCGACTCGTAACGGTTGAAAATATTCACGATTTACAAAGTATGAGAAGACAGGTGATAGATGTAATAGTATCATCACAAGAAGAGATTGAGTCCCTTACAAAGTGTAATTTGCAATTTGAAGCGGTAAAAGGCAGAGAGGCATCTATCATTGTACAAGGAAATTATCAAACTGTTTTACAAACACTTTCAAACTATAATGTAACGGCACTTCAAACGAGAGCGATGGATTTAGAACATTTATTTATGCATTATTACGATAAGAAAGAAGGGATAGCGCATGAATAAGCGATTATTTTTAGCTAGTTTGAAAGAAACACAAAAAAGTATTTTGAGTTATGCGTCTGGTGCAGCTTTATATCTGTGGTTATTAATTTGGATATTCCCGTCAATGGTATCAGCGAAAGGGCTAAATGAATTAATAGCTGCCATGCCTGATAGTGTGAAAAAAATCGTTGGTATGGAAAGTCCGATTCAAAACGTAATGGATTTTTTAGCGGGCGAATACTATAGTCTATTGTTTATTATCATTTTAACAATTTTTTGCGTAACAGTTGCGACACATTTAATTGCTCGTCATGTAGATAAAGGAGCAATGGCATACTTGCTAGCAACGCCTGTATCTAGAGTACGAATCGCAATTACGCAAGCGGCTATTCTTATATTAGGACTACTGATTATTGTAGCGGTTACGTATGTAGCGGGTACAGTAGGTGCAGAATGGTTTTTAGAGGATAATAACTTAAATAAAGAATTATTTTTGAAGATAAATGTAGTCGGAGGGCTCATATTTTTAGTCGTTAGTGCCTATTCATTTTTCTTTTCTTGTATATGTAATGACGAAAGAAAAGCACTAAGTTATTCAGCGAGTTTAACTATCTTATTTTTCGTATTAGATATGGTAGGGAAGTTAAGTGATAAGTTAGAATGGATGAAAAACCTATCATTATTCACGCTGTTTCGTCCGAAAGAAATTGCTGAAGGATCATATAATATATGGCCGGTAAGTATAAGTTTAACTGCTGTAGCGCTTTGTATTTTTATCGTAGCGATTGTAGTATTTAGGAAGAGGGATTTACCGTTATAAAGTAGAAAGTCCACTGAGAAAGTGGGCTTTTTTTATTTGTAAATTTAAACTAGTATGTTCATTGCATCCTTATAAAGGATATTTATCTTTTTAATTACAAAAATATTCAAAAAAGTGAACCTTTTTCTAGGTTCATACGTCTAATACATGTAAAGTTAAATTGGAAGTGATGAAGTGAGGATGAAACAGGAGGAGCGATTGTGAAAGTAATCCCTTTATATAAAATGATTATAAAAGAAGAAACGGATGTTTCTTTAGCGAAAAAAGGTGATCATGAAGCCTTTATAGCGCTTATACATACAGAAAAAGTGAAAATGTATCGAATAGCAAAGGCGATGTTACGTGATGAGACAAATATAGAGGATGCGATACAGACAACAATTTTAAAAGCCTATGAAAATATAAAAAAATTAAAAAAAGAAGAATTTTTTCAAACTTGGTTAATTCGAATACTAATAAATGAGTGTAACAATATTATTAGAGCTTATAAAAAGGTAATTGTGACAGAAGAGAATGATTACAATATGAGTGCGTGTGATCAGTATGAAGATATAGATTTGTGTAATGCGATTCAATCGTTACATGAAGAATTAAGAGCTGTTACGGTGCTTTATTACTATGAAGACATGAATCAAGAGAGTATAGTAAAGCTGTTAGAAATACCGAAAGGAACAGTGAAATCAAGATTATCACGTGCGAGGGAACAACTACAAAAACGATTAAAGATGGAATAGGGGGTGCAAAGGATGGATAATGAAAAATTATTTGATGAGAAATTAAAAAAGAGAATAAAAGATGAAAATGTTATAGTACCTCCAGAGTTAAATGAAAAGATTAATGGCACGGTACATAATCTTAAGGTAAAAAAGAAGAGTTACAAAATTTATATGATGATAATTAGTGCAGCGGTTTGTATACTTTCAGTGGTATCTATGTCTGAGTTTTCTATACAAAGTTTTGCGCAAAACGGTGGAGTATTTGAATATGTAAAGAAAAAAGCATTTTCTGATTATGAAAATGAAGAAGAAATAAAATCGAATGTACATTATCCAGATAAAGAAAAGATTCATCAAAAGATGCTAGATTCTATTGATTATTTTAAAAATATTTCAGGACAATTTGAGGAATATTCTAGCTCATCAAGAATTGCTACAACATATAAGTATGCGATTGATACGGAGAAACAAAGAGGTATCTCTTCGAAAGAAGATAAACTAGCGAAAAAACGAACAATTATATATAACGAGGGCAAGAAAAAAGAGTTTGATGATGAGAAGTATACCTATAAAGAGACAAAATGGAACCCGAAAGAAAGAAACAATGAACTATTAAAATTAAATCCTACGGAAAGGGTAGTGAGAAAATCAGATGAGAAAAAGAGATATGATGATGAATATGTAGGGCTAGCTAAATATAGTATTCAATCAGAATTTGCAGATTTGTTAATTCGATATAAAGATTGGAATTATAAAGAAACGAAATATCTTGGATTAGATTGTTACAAAATTGAAGGAGTTATCAACATAGAGATGCCTGTTAGCACCTCTGAAGATTTAAGAGGGAAATTCGAAATGGTTGTGGAGAAAAATACAGGGATTATGTTGAAATTTCTTAGTTTTCAAGAAGGCTTGATTCAATATTCAGTTACGACTGAATGGATACAAATAGATAAGGGATTGAAAGAAAGTATGTTTCAAAAGGATAGCGCTAAATATGAAAAAATGAAAAACATATTTGATGAATAGAGACAGGAGGAGAGTAAATGGGGAATCATTCATCTTTAAGAGAAGAGAAAATTAAGCAAAAATATAAAAAGAAAACGATAATAAGTTTACTACTGGCGGTATTACTATTTGGTGGAATTGGCTATGGAGCTTATGTATATATGAAAACTTCTAGTCTCGTACAAAAATCTAATTTGAATTTAGCACGAGGTGAAAAATCCAATTTACGTGAGAAATCTGTAAAGCCAATTGCAAATCATGTTTCACTTTTAATTATGGGAATTGATGAAAATCAAGAACGACAAAAGGAATATAATGGTGCATTTCATACAGATGCATTACTGTTAGCGACTTTTAATAAAGATGATAAAACAGTGAAATTAACGAGCATACCACGTGATACATACACATATGTTCCAGTTGAAAAGAAAAAAGATAAAATAACCCATGCATATGGAAGTGGTTTCGTTAAAAATGGTAAAGATGGAGGACCGCAAGCTTCTGTGGAAGCGGTAGAAAAATTGTTACAGGTGCCTGTTGATTATTTTGTGAAATTTAATTTTGGTTCCTTTACTAAAATTGTTGATGGGTTAGATGGTATTGAAGTGGATGTCCCAGTTGAATTTACGGAGCAAAATAGTAAAGATGAACCTGATACGATTCATTTGAAAAAAGGATTACAAAAATTAAATGGGGAAGAAGCACTCGCACTAGCAAGAACGCGCCATATTGATAGTGATGCAATGAGAGGACAGCGCCAACAACTTGTTATTGAAGCGATTTTAAGTAAATTAAAAAGTGTAGAATCGATTACGAAGCTAGAAAAAATAGTTGAGGCGGTTGATGGTGATTTTAAAACAAATTTAGTAATGGACGATATTTTATCTTTTTATAAATACGGTTTAAACGGTTCAGTTGAAAAAATACAATTAGCTGGTGATGATTTATACTTACCTAATGGCCCAAACGGGCAACGTGTATATTATTATAATCCTAATAAAAAAGATCTACAGAGTTTGAGTAATACTCTTAGAACACATCTAGGATTAAGTGAAAAGCAAATTGAGGAGAATTAAAGCAGATGTAATGTCTGCTTTTTTATTTTTGTCTAATGGTATGACATTTAGTTTTTAATGTTATATACTATTTAAGAATTAGAGTTAATAGTGTAACGTAATAGTAGGGTTCAAGTTAAGTAGCAAGGGGGCTATCACATAGAATAAATGTTATTGCTTAAAATAGTTTGGGAGAAATGAAAATACAGGGGAGTAGCAAAAATGAGAATTGCAAAGAATTTAACATTCCAAGTTATTGTGGCCATTATTTGTGGTATTGCAGTAGGGGCAATTTGGCCGAGTGTTGGACAACAAATGAAGCCAATTGGTGAAACATTCATCAATATGATTAAAATGGTTATTGCACCGATTATCTTTTTAACAATTGTACTCGGTATTGCAAGTATGGGAAGTATGAAAAAGGTAGGCCGTGTTGGTGGGAAGGCACTATTATATTTTGAAATTGTTACAACAGCTGCTTTAATTATTGGTATCATCGTAGCGAATGTTGTGCGTCCCGGAGATGGATTAGATCCCTCAAAACTAAAAGGCGGAGATGTTTCACAATATGTACAAAGCGGGCAAGAAATGAAATGGATGGATTTCTTTTTACATATTGTGCCGTCTAACATGTTTGAAGCATTTGCAAAAGGTGATATTTTACAAGTGTTATTCTTCTCCATTTTATTTGGCGCAGGATTAACGATGTTAGGGAAAAATGGACAACCGGTTATTGATTTTTTTGAAAGATTATCGAAAGTATTTTTTAACATTTTATCAATTGTAATGAAATTAGCACCGGTTGGAGCATTCGGTGGGATGGCATTTACAATTGGGAAGTATGGTTTAAGCACGCTCATACCACTTGGCAAATTAATGATTTGTGTATATGCGACAATGGCATTATTTGTTTTTATTGTTTTAAATTTTATTTGTAAACTGTATAAATTTAGTTTGTGGAAATATTTAGCTCATATTAAAGAAGAATTACTTATTGTTCTCGGGACATCATCGTCAGAATCAGTACTGCCGCGAATGATGACAAAGATGGAAGACTTCGGGTGTTCGAAACCGGTAGTAGGTTTAGTCATTCCAACAGGCTATTCTTTTAACTTAGATGGAACAACAATTTATTTATCGATGGCTACTATATTTTTAGCACAAGTTTTCCACGTCGATCTTTCACTAGGTCAACAATTAACTATAATAGCTATTTTATTAGTTACATCTAAAGGAGCAGCAGCAGTAACCGGCGGGGGATTCATTGTGCTAGCATCTACTCTATCTGCAATGAATGTTATCCCATTAGAAGGTTTAGCGTTATTACTTGGTGTAGATCGTTTCATGTCAGAAGCACGTGCTATCGTTAATTTAATTGGTAACGGTATTGCAACTGTAGTTGTTGCAAAAAGTGAAAATGAATTTGATGATGAGAAGTATACGAGAGTAGTAGAGGAAATGAAACGAAAAAAAATGGCCGGGTAAAAAGTCAGCTTTGCTGACTTTTTTATTTTTGTAGAAAAGATGTTTTTAGATATATGCATTATTTATTAGTAATAATTAACAAGTATTCAAGTGGTAAATGAGATGAAAGTGATTAAAACAACGAATGTGTATGAATGCGAAATAAGGTTTGAACAACATATGGCATTTTTATGAATATTACTGTAAAAAAATAATTTTTTAAAAATTTTCAATAATAATACTTTACAAAAATTAAAAAATTAGTAGAATAAGAATTAGTAAGAATCGTCTGATAAATATATAGAGAAAAACAGAATTATCAGAAAATTCTTTAATAGCTATCGTTAAGAATTAGGGAGGGTACAAAATGAAAAAGAAACAAATGAAAAAACTAACAGCAGTTGTAGCACCGGTTTTAGCAATGAGCATGGCGTTAACAGCATGTTCTACATCAGGCGGAGATAAAAAGACAAGCACAAACTCAAGTGGAGATAGCAAGTCAGAGGGAAAATTAGCGGCAAAACAAGTGTTGAATCGAACAGTAAACCAAGAGATTCCAACGATGGATTCTTCTAAATCAACAGATACAGTATCTTCACAAATGCTAGGGAATACGATGGAAGGATTATATCGTCTTGATAAAGATAATAAGCCTATTCCAGCTGCAGCAGAATCTAGCACGAAAAGTGAAGATGGTAAAAAATATACGTTCAAACTACGTAAAGATGCAAAATGGTCAAATGGAGATCCAGTAACGGCGAAAGATTTCGTATATGCTTGGCAACGTCTATTAGATCCAAAAACAGCTGCTGAGTATGCATTTATCGCATTCCCAATTAAAAATGCAGAAGTGGTTAATAAAGGTGAAAAACCTGTAGCTGAATTAGGAGTGAAAGCGGTAGATGATCTTACGCTTGAAGTTGAATTAGAGCAAGCGGTACCGTACTTCTTAAACTTAGTAGCATTCCCATCGTACTACCCATTAAATGAAAAATTCGTAAAAGAAAAAGGGGAGAAGTTCGGTATAGAGTCTGATACAACAGTTTATAATGGACCGTTCGTTCTTAAAGATTGGAAGCATGAACAAGGATGGCAATTAAAGAAAAATGATCAATATTGGGATAAAAAGACTGTAAAACTTGAAGAAGTTAACTTCAGTGTTGTTAAAGAACCAGCAACTCTTATCAATTTATATGATAGCGGTCAAGTTGACTTTGCTTTATTAACTGGAGAGTTCGTAGATAAATACAGAAATAAGAAAGATGAATTCGGAACATATTCACAAGTGAGTACGTATTTCATTCGTATGAACCAAAAACGTGATGGACAAGATACACCATTAAAGAGTAAAAAGTTACGTGAAGCAATTGCACTATCAGTTGATAAAAAGAATTTAGCAAACGTAATTTTAAATGATGGATCAAAAGAAGCTGACTTCTTAGTACCAAAAGGTTTAGCAACTGGACCAGACGGTAAAGACTTCCAAGAAACGTTTAAGAATGGTTTAAAACCAAATGCTAAAAAAGCTGCTGCAGCTTGGGAAGAAGCGAAAAAAGAGCTAGGTAAAGACCAAGTTACAATTGAATTCTTAAACTATGATACTGGTAATGCGAAAAAAGTTGGAGAATATATTAAGGACCAAATTGAGAAGAACTTAAAAGGTGTAACAGTTAACATTAAACTTCAGCCATTTAAGCAAAAACTAAAATTAGAATCTGAGCAACAATATGATATTTCATACGGTGGTTGGAATCCAGATTATGCAGATCCAATGACGTTCTTAGATATGTTTGAGACTGGACATTCTCATAACCAAATGAGCTTCTCTGACCCTAAATATGACGGCATGGTGAAAAAAGCTGGAACGGAATTAATGAGCGATGCGAAAAAACGTTGGGAAGAGTTAGGAAAAGCTGAAAAAACATTACTTGAAGAAGATGTAGCGATTGTACCTTTATATCAACGAGGAGATTCTTATGTTTTACAACCAAATGTAAAGGGAGTAGTAAAACATAATATCAGTCCAGAATTTAGCTTTAAGTGGGCATATGTGACTGAAAAATAATAGAGTTGAAAAAGCATTTAAAAGTGGCTTAGCTACTTTTAAATGCTTTTTTGTGAGCTTAAAATACTAATTTTTAGTGTGGTTAAATAGAGGCGAATAAGGTGTATAGTATGTACATATAGTAGATGGGGGATAAATCCTACTAAATTAAAAAATAAGAATATTTAAAATAAAACTATTTACAAGTACGAAAAAAGAGTAGAATAACATTAGTTGTAATTTTCTGAAAAAATAAATATTTAGTAAGGGGTCTCTCAAGGATTGGTAATGTACATATAATTAGGGAGGGTATAAAAATGAAGAGAAAAAAGATGAAAAAGTTAACGGCAGTTGTAGTACCAGTTTTAGCGATGAGTGTTGCATTGACAGCATGTTCTGGGGCAGGTGGGGAAAAGAAAACGACTACTACATCAAATAGTGGGGAAGAAAAAAAATCTGATATTAAATATGCAGCGAAACAAGTATTAAATCGTACGGAAAACCAAGAAATTCCGACGATGGATACTTCTAAATCTACTGATACATTAGGTTCGCAAATTTTAGGGAACACGATGGAAGGCCTATATCGTCTTGATAAAGATAATAAGCCAATTCCTGCTGCGGCAGAGTCTAGTACGAAAAGTGAAGATGGTAAAAAGTATACGTTTAAACTGCGAAAAGATGCAAAATGGTCAAATGGTGATCCTGTAACAGCGAAAGATTTCGTTTTCGCATGGAAGCGCTTACTTGATAAGAATACTGCGGCAGAATATGCATTTATTGCTTACTATATTAAAAATGCAGAAGCGATTAATAAAGGAGAAAAACCTGTAACTGAATTAGGAGCGAAGGCGGTAGATGATTACACGCTAGAAGTAGAATTAGAAAAACCGGTACCGTATTTCTTAAATTTATTAGCATTCCCATCATACTATCCATTAAATGAAAAATTCGTAAAAGAAAAAGGTGATAAGTACGGTTTAGAAGCAGATACAACTGTGTATAACGGTCCATTCGTTATGTCTTCATGGAAACATGAACAAGGTTGGCAGCTAAAGAAAAATGATAAGTACTGGGATAAAAAGACTGTGAAATTAGAAGAAATTAACTATAGTGTAGTAAAAGAGGTTGCAACGAAAGTAAACTTATATGATACAGGATCAATTGATTTTACATTACTATCAGGAGAGTTTGTAGATAAATATAAATCGAACAAAGAAGAATATGGTGAGTATGCGGAATCAAGTACATTCTTCTTACGTTTAAATCAAAAACGTAACGGACAAGATACGCCTTTAAAGAGCAAAAAACTTCGTGAAGCAATTGCATTATCAGTTGATAAAAAAGGATTGGCAAATGTAATTTTAAATAATGGATCAAAAGCAACAGATCAATTGGTTCCAAAAGGACTTGCGACAGGGCCAGATGGTAAAGATTATCAAGATACATTTAAAAATGGTCTGAAATATAATCCGAAAAAAGGAGCAGCAGCATGGGAAGAAGCGAAAAAAGAACTTGGAAAAGATCAAGTTACAATTGAATTGCTAAGCTATGATGATGGAACTGCGAAAAAGATTGCTGACTATGTAAAAGATCAAATTGAGAAAAATTTAAAAGGTGTAACGATTAATACGAAAATTCAGCCGTTCAAACAAAAATTAAAATTAGAAACTGCGCAAGATTATGAAATTTCTTATGCTGGTTGGAGTCCAGACTATGCGGATCCAATGACATTTATTGATATGTTTGAATCGAAGAGCCCGTACAACCAAATGAGTTATTCAAATCCAAAATACGATGAAATGGTAGGAAAAGCAGGTAATGAATTAATGAGTGATGCGAAAAAACGCTGGGAAACGTTAGGGAAAGCTGAAAAATTATTCCTTGAAGAAGATGCAGGGTTAGTTCCTTTATATCAAACAGGAAGATCGTATGTAATGAAACCGAATGTAAAAGGAATTGTGAAACATAACATCAGTCCAGAATATAGCTTTAAGTGGGCGTATGTAACTGAGGATGGCGGAAAAAAATAAAGTGAAAGCATTTCAAAAGTGGCTGAGCTGCTTTTGAAATGCTTTTTAGTATGTATAAGGGAATAAATCTCGTTAGCCTATTGAGAATCGGGTAGGTAATTAGGAAGGTTCTATCGGAGGGATTTAGAGAGGTCAGTAAGTAGTAAGACAGATGATAGTAAGAGACCTCATGCTAATAAGAAAAATATAGAACGTAGTAATAGATTGGAATAAGGGGAAGGATGTTTACATATAGTAGACAGGGGATAATCCATATAGTAGTTAAAACGATAAGTTACTATAATAAAAAAATAAATATTTAGAAAATTTACAAAAATACTTTACAAAATCTAAAAAAACAGTAGAATATTAATTAATAAGAATTTTCTGATAACGAAAGTTAGTAGAGAATTTCTAAATGTTAATATCGTACATATAATTGGGGAGGGTACAAAAAAATGAAGAGAAAAAAGATGAAAAAATTGACAGCGGTCGTAGCACCAGTTTTAGTAATGAGTATGGCATTAACGGCTTGCTCTGGATCAGGAGATAAAGAGAAGGCAAGCACAACACCAAAAAGCGGTGAAAAAGAAGGTGGAAAGCTAGCGGCGAAGCAAGTGCTTAATTTAACAGAGTCTCAAGAGATTCCATCTATGGACTCTGCTAAAGCGACAGACCAAGTATCGTTTCTCGCTTTAAACAACGTAATGGAAGGTTTATATCGACTTGATAAAGATAATAAAGCAACACCAGGAGTTGCTGAATCATATAAAAAGAGTGATGATGGTAAAAAATATACATTTACATTAAATAAAAATGCAAAATGGTCAAATGGAGAGCCTGTAACAGCGAAAGATTTCGTGTTTGCTTGGAAACGTGCGGTAGATAAAAATACAGCAGCAGAATATGCATACATTATGTTTGATTTGAAAAATGCACAAGCGATTAATGAAGGAAAAGCTGAACTAGATACATTAGGAGTAAAAGCTGTAGATGACTATACGTTAGAAGTAGAATTAGAAAATCCAGTTCCTTACTTTGTAGAATTAACTTCATTTGGAACATTTTATCCATTAAACGAGAAATTTGTAAAAGAAAAAGGTGAAAAGTACGGTTTAGAATCAGATACGACGTTATACAACGGACCGTTTACATTGACAGACTGGAAACATGAAGAAGGTTGGAAGTTAAAGAAAAATGCACAATATTGGGATAATAAAACAGTTAAGTTAGATGAAATCAACTTTGACGTAGTAAAAGATAGCGGTACACGTGTTAACTTATATGAAAGTGGACAAATCGATCGTTCAGGACTTACATCTGAATTTGTTGACAAATATAAATCAAACCCCGACTTCTTTACACAAAAAACACCATCAACGTTCTTCTTACGTTTAAACCAAAAACGTGGTGGGCAAGATACAGTATTAAAGAACAAAGATTTACGTTTAGCGATTGCAAAGGCATATGATAAAAAAGGCTTAACGAACGTTATTTTAAATGACGGTTCTACACCTGCAGATTATTTAGTACCAAAAGAATTTGCTAAGAGCCCAGATGGAAAAGACTTCCGTAAAGAAAATGGAGATATTTTAAAAACAGATGTGAAAAAAGCAAAAGAGCATTGGGAAAAAGCGAAAAAAGAACTTGGAAAAGATGCAATTACAGTAGAACTATTAAACTATGATGGTGATGGTGCGAAAAAAGTAGGAGAATTCTTAAAAGGAGAACTTGAGAAAAACTTACCAGGTTTAACAGTGAATTTGAAAAACCAGCCATTTAAACAAAAGTTAAAATTAGAATCAGATCTAGATTATGATTTATCTTACGCTGGTTGGGGGCCTGACTACTTAGATCCAATGACATTCATTGATATGTTCGTTACAAATGGTCCTCATAACCAAACTGGATATTCAAATCCAAAATATGATGAAATTGTACAAAAAGGTAAAGGTGAGCTATTAACGAAAACGAAAGAGCGTTGGGATAGCTTACTAAAAGCTGAGAAAATGTTACTTGATGATGCTGTAATTGCACCATTATATCAACGTGGTGATGCTATCGTTCAAAGACAGAAAGTAAAAGGTATTGTTCACCATCCAGTTGGTGGAGACTACAGCTATAAATGGGCATATATTACAGAGGATAAGTAAGATGAGGGGCGTACAATACGCCCTTTTTTCTATGCACTTTTCTTCCGTGCTCGAATATATAAAATGAAAAAGGGAGAATCCCATGAAACGAAACACATACATCGATTTCCTAGCTTATTACGGAATAGGAAGTGCTCATCCTGGTGGCTTTACGTTAACAAAACAATTGTTAGCACAACTGCCTTTTAAATATGGAGCGAATGTCCTTGAGATAGGTTGCGGTACGGGGAAAACAGCGGCGTATATGACAAGTGAATTTGGTTATAAAGTAACAACGGTTGAAAAGAATGAAATTATGATTCAAAAGGCAAAAGATAGATGGTTGTTTGAAGGGTTAGATATACAATTAATTGAAGGAAATGTAGAGCATTTACCGTGTTTGAATAACTCATTTGAGTTCGTACTTGGAGAATCAATCATCGCTTTTACAGACAAAGAAAGGGTTATCTCGGAGTGTTATCGTGTATTACAGCAGGACGGTAAGCTTGTTGTCATTGAAATGATTATTGATAGGCACATTGATAAGGGTGAGGAAGAAAAAATCGCCCAATTATATGGCATGAAAGAACTATTAACTGAGAAGGAGTGGGTACAATTATTTCAGAAAGCAAATTTTAAAAGAATTACAATTGCTGGTGGTGGCACGATTGCAGAAACAATCTCTGGCTATGTAGAAGAGCCAGAATGGAATGTATCCTCACATATTCCGAATGAGTTATATGAGGCGTGGGTACAGCATGAAAATGTACGGCTTATGTACCAACACATTTTAGGGCATCGTATTTTTATATGTGAAAAATAAAGAAAAAGAGTTGGCTAAAGGTAGCCAACTCTTTACTATGTTAAATGAAAAATAATGCAGCTAATGTAATTCCGAAGATGAAACCAAATCCGAGTTCAACACCCCAGCCACAACCGCCGCCTCCCCAGCCGCCGCAACCACAACTACTACAACCACGACCACCACATCCGCAGCTGCTGAATCCACCACCGCATCCGAATCCACAACTATCACACCTGCTAAGGCCTCCACAAAGGTCACAACCACCGTTTGCATAAGCGTCGTAGTATCCGAATCCTGAATCAAAAGATGAGCGCTGTTGCACCGGTTCAATCCATACAGAGCTTTGTGTCACATCGATTATTTTCCCTAAATGTATACGGCCATCACGGTCTTCAATCCGAACAACTTTTCCGAAGTAACGTCGGCATGTATCATAACATTTTTGTCTATGCATGTTCTTTCCTCCTTCCGCATTACAGTAATACGATATGTAAGGGGGACAAGTGCGGCTTGTACGAATGCCCTATCTATCATAATTGTTATAGGAAAGGGGAAATATAAGAAGAGGATATATAAGGAGGAAAAGGCATGAAATCTACAGATCAGTTTCAGACATACGAAGTACCGTGGGAAGAATTTATTGAAGCGTTGCGAGAGGAAATGAAGAAGCAAGTAGGGGCAGATATTATTGATACAGTAGTTTGCAATTTAGAAGATGGTTTTGAAGTGTATACATATGTGCAGGGGGATTTAGATTTTGAATATAAGGAAGCGCTTGAGAGAAAATACGGAAGTGATGCGAAGACACCTAATGTGTTAACGATAATGTTATTAGCTAGTATTTATAATACAAGTGAAGAGAATATACGCTTGCATGCGGATCATAAAGAGAATCCGATTGTTGAAGTGTATGTAAAGCAATGAAACACGCTGTGGAAGGCGTGTTTTTTATTTGTATGATAAAATGTTAGAAAATTGAGAAATAAGGTGAAGGATTGGGAATTAAACATCTTAATTTAACAGTTACAGATGTAACAGCATCTAGAGCGTTTTTAGAGAGGTATTTTAGTTTAACTTGTAGCGGAACAAGGGGAAATGGCTTTGCAGTTATGCGTGATAATGATGGGTTTATATTAACGTTAATGAAAGGGAAAGACGTACATTATCCAAAAACATTTCATGTAGGATTTCCACAAGAAAGTGAAGAACAAGTAGATAAGATAAATCAAAGATTGAAGGAAGATGGATTTTTGGTTGAGGCTCCTAAACGTGCACATGCGTATACGTTTTATGTGGAAGCACCTGGTGGATTTACAATTGAAGTGATGTGTTAGTTAAAAATCAAACTTTTTGTTAAGTGTTTTTAAAATAAAAAGTAGGAAAAGTCTGTTTTAAGTGTGGAGCTTAAACAGGCTTTTTTACTTATATAATTGGATAGAGAATGCTAGAAGGAATATTACCAAGTGTATGGTCTGTTTACATAATAAAGTTATGGTGGGTTAGTTGTCCTAAAATACAAGTCATATATCTTGTTTCCTCTCATAAATTTAAACATAGGAATTTGTCTACAAAGGTGGCGAAGCCTCATCATGAAAATCCGAATTTGTGCCACGTTCATGTTGTTTCTATTTATATGTTTACCTTTATCAGCTTTTGCAAAAGGAGAGGAGGCAAAGGAAAGGGTCGTTTCACTTGTATATGACGATTCGGGCAGCATGAGAAATAACGATCGCTGGAAATATGCCAATTATGCTTTGCAAAGTTTAGTTGCGCTATTGGATGAAAAAGATAAATTTTCTTACGTTCCAATGAGTAAGCCGAATGATACATTAAACATTTCGTTAACGAAGGATAAAAGGCAAACAGAAATTGAGGGAATTGGAGAATGGAAAACGTATTTAAATACTCCATTTAGCGCAGTCGAAACGGCGATGCAATCTATAAAAAAGGAAGCAGATATAGATGGAAAACGTGAATTTTGGCTTATTGTATTAACTGACGGGGCATTTAATGATTTAGAGAAAGATAAGGTTGGCGGAAAAGAACAAATTTTGCGGGAATTAGCCCAGTTTAAGAAAGAAATGGATGCAAAAAAGATATCGTTACATCCAGTCTTAATTACGATGGAAGAAGATTTAGGACAACAAGAAAAAGAACAACTAAATACGTTCAAGGAAATATGGAAGAAAGAGATAAATGGTGTTACGATGCCGTCAAGCGGAGAAGATGGCATTGTAAAAAGTGTAAATCAAGTGGCAGCATTAGTTGCAAATCGTGATCCATTCTCCTCTGTTGAATCGATTGTAAAAACGAAAGTAGTTGGGAAAAGAGTAGAGATTACAACACCGTTTCCGTTAAAGCGTATGACGCTTGTACGACAATCGCCTTCTCTGCTCGATTATCAGGTCACACAAATTTCTAAACCATTACAATTACAATCTTCTTTTTCTATACATGCACCAGGCGAAGCGAAATTGTTCGGAAATATAGTTCATATAAGTACGAAAAATGAGGAAGTTATTAAACCAGGAACTTATACGATAGAAGTGGACCAGGACATTGAGAAAGAAGGACTACAAGTACTAGTTGAACCAGCGCTTAATTATACGGTTTCTACTTATGACAAAGATGATAGTAGTCAAAAAAATGTAGAGAAAATGTACGAAGGTGTTACTGCTGTTATTGAAGCAAAGCCTACGGAGTTACCAGTTCAGTCTTCTTACTTTCAGGCAGAATTAGAAATAGACGGAAAACACTACCCGATGAAGTGGGACGATAAAAAACATGTATTTTACTACGAAATGAAGATTGCTAAAGGGCTAGTGCGTGGGAAAGTTCATATGAACATAAAGGGATTTTACAGACAGACGAAAGAATTTAAAATCGAAGTAACGGAAAAACCAAAATTATCACTACAAACGATTACGAAAGATTATGAAGAAAAAGTAACAAATTTAGAGAATAGTAAACCGTTTATTATACAACCACAGTTAGATGGTAAGCCGATGACAGAAGAGGCTGTAAAGAAACTATTAAAATCTACTGGTGTCACATCTAAACAATCAATCAACTATGAAATAAAACAACATGGTAATCAAATTTATATTTATCCTCGCCCTCATTACTCCGACACATTCAATTTCACAGATACCGGCACCATAGAAGCTACCATCGTAGTGCAAGATTCAAAATTACAAGAAATAAAGAAAAAAATATCACTTCATATTCAAAATGCACCGTTTTATGAAAAATATGCGCTTATCTTTAAGTTTGTTATTCCTATCACTTTATTACTGTTAATAGTAGGAATAATCATTTTAGGTTGGATTGTCCGTCCAAGATTTCACCGGAAAGCACTATTGTATTACGAATGGGATCAAGAAGTAGCGAAAGATTGGTTATATCAATCTGAGCCAGAATTACTTAAAAATAAATGGTGGAAACATTATTTTGGTATTCCGTATAGAGCGGAAAGGAAGACAGTACAATCCGTTACGTTTATAGCAAAGAAAGGATCGAAATCGATATTTGTAGCAAAAGAATCCCAAGTAGTAGGAATGATTATTGATGGGATGTTTATAACAGAGGATGAGGTTGGAATGGAACATAAGACGTTATATCCAAATGAACTTTTACTAATTGATAGGGGATATGGTAAGGAGATTTACAAGTACGAATGTGAATAGTAGGTAGGGATAAGAAGGGGATGGAGTATGGATTCTTTTCTCCTTTTTTCAAACAAGCAAGAATAGGAAGGTGGTTCACATGACATTACAAGTTCCAACAATATTAATTGGTTTAGGTGGAATCGGTAGTACTGTGACGCATCAAATATATGAAAAACTGCCTGAAGAGCGCCGAAAAAAGGTAGCAATGCACGTATTTGATACAGATGTGAATACATTAAGTAAATTTGATCATATTCGAAAGTTTAAGACACAAACAAGTTCGAGTAAAACACCAAGGGAGTATATTGCAGGAGATCCAACGATCCCAGAGTGGTTTCCGATGGATCCGACTATACTTGATAAGCCATTAACAGAAGGAGCAGGACAGTTACGCGTTATTTCACGTTTAGCGTTACGTGCTGCGATGAAAGAAGATAAATTGACGTCTTTTTGGCAAGAAATCGAGAAAATTTTTCCGGTTACAAGCGATCAAACGGAATATGGAGTGCGTGTCATTATCGTAACATCACTAGCGGGCGGAACAGGTTCAGGGATGTTTCTACAAATTGCATTATATTTACGTGAAATGCTTCGGAAGAAATTGCAGCATCATAACATTTTAATACGCGGTGCGTTTTTAATGCCGGATGTTTTAGTAAAGACGAGAACAGTTAGCGCGAAAGAATTTGAAACGGTGCAAGCAAATGGCTATGCATCGTTAAAAGAATTACATGCTATTACGCTCGGGTCTACTGGAGAATTATCAAAACGCGGCGGTGTAACAATTGAATTAGAGTATCGCCCTGATCAAGTAGATGAAGACGGAAGAACGAATCATACAATTAAACAACATCATTTACCGTACAATTATTGTTTCTTATACGATTACGAAAACCTACATGGACACCATTTACACAATTTATCAGACTATATGGAACAGATGGCAAATACAATTTATTTACAGTTATTTAGCCCGATGTCCACAAGTCATTTTGCACAGGAAGACAATCAAATTCAGCAATTAGCAGAATCAAGCGGAAAAGGACGATATTGCGGGGCAGGAACGGCAAAACTCATTTATCCATATGAACATGTGTTAAAATATTGTGCTTTAAAATGGGCGGTGCAAGGTTTAGATGAATCGTGGCTTCATTTAGATCAACTGTTTCAAGAGAAGAAGCAAAGATACGATCAAGATGTAAAACGTGGGATGCAACGTGAAAAGCCGGAAAGAGGTAAAAGTTATTTAGAGGACTTGGAGCATCTTGCTACCCGTCCAGAGCAAGCTCATATTTTCTATAGACAAATGTACAATGAAACACGTGAAGGAGCAGAGGGTGGTAAGCTCGGAGTTGCGAAATCAAAACTGTTTTTAGAAGCTGTAGAAAGTTATGTACAACGAACGGTGCAAAAAGATGAGGAATTAAATCGTCTGCAACATGAGTGTAAAATTTCAGCTACGAAACTGAAAATGATGGAACAAATGAAAGGTGAAGTGGCAAGAGTGGATCATGCGGTTCGTTTATATGCGTATGCGATTCCGAGCCGTGTACATGAACATGTAACGACACTTTTATATGACATGATTGAATCAGACCGCTTTTCACCAAGTGGTTCTGAAGGGCAGTCCTATCAATTAAATACATGGTTTTTAAAGAAAACAGATCCAGTTCACCCAGTAGCAGCTCGTTTTATGTTATATGAAATTCGAAAGCAGTTAGTCGAAAAAATGAATCGACTACATGAAAATAATGAACAAAAGCGTAATTTAATTCAAAACTACGATAAGAAATTTAATGTGAGTAATATTGATGGAACGGTAACAGCTGTACGCCGAGTAGAAATTGCGCAGCAACAAGGCTGGTTTGGAAAAATGATTAATAACCAGCAGCGTTTATTTAAAAAGGAATTTGAAGATATTGTAACGCAGTACGTACACAAATTAAACGAATACCGTAAAGAAATGCTATTAGAACTCGTTTATCAATCGCTATATCAAGCAGTTAACAAAATGATTCAATATTGGGAAAGATTTTTTGATAATTTACATGAAACACGTGAAAATTTACTGTTTGAAATTCAAAAACGAAGCAAGGAATTTGAAGGGAAAACAAACCCAACGAATGTATACGTATTAGCTGAAGAGAAGTTGCAAGAAAAGATATGGCAAGATATGCAACAACATTTAAATTTAGGTGTATTACCGAAAGATATATGTGCGGAAATTTATATGAGCTTATACGGGGAATATTGCCGGGATGCGAAAACAGAAGAGATTCAATCGAAAAAGGTAGAAGACTTTTATCGTGAGCACATACTAAACTATTGTTACGATGAGTTACAAATACGCTATCGCGATAAATTAGAGCTGAACATCGTTGAAGCATTACGAAAAGAAGCGGATTATAAGAATCGTGATCGTGATGAATATGTTCGTGAAAAAATTGAAGACTTGTTCCATTTAGCAAGTCCATTCGTTCCGAAAGTTTCGCATCATAGGGAATTACAATATTGGGGTATACACCCATCTTTAAAGAAAGAATTGCAAGAGGAATTAATGCAAGAAATGTTTAAAGAAAAAGATACAGTACATGAAGCTTTTTCACCATTTGAAGTCATTTGCTATCGTGCACATTACGGTTTATCACTGCAAGACTTTCCTAAGCTTTCGTCTGGGCATATTGCAAATGGATTTATGAATGATAAAGGTGATTATTTTCAGTCTTACTATCGCCGAGTGAACAAGTTGAATAGTAAAAAATCTAGTTTAACGCCGCATTTAGATAAGTATTGGCACTTACCAGCCTTCATGCCAGACTTAAATGCAACGCAAACGAAGTTAGATTACGATAAATGTAATCGTGCTCTACTATACGCGTATATGTATCGCTGGATTAGTTTAGTTGCTGTTGATGGCCAGTTTGTGTATCAATATAATGGCGTTGGACGTAGCTTCTTAATTCAGTCGATGGGGAAAAATATTTCAAGCGAAAGTTATAAATTACACAGAGCGTTGCTTCATAACCCATTTATTTATGAAAACATCTTGTCCAGGTTTGAAGAAGAACAAGAGAAGGCGATGATACAAGGTGGACATTTATATACACATCCGTTTGTATTAGGTGCTCAAGATATTAGATGGCTTCGTAAAGAGCATGTCCATAATATTTTAGATATGATTTTAATGTATGACCGTGAAGCGAAATATGACCCAACGTTAGAAGAAACTTCTGATGAATTATTGAGGCTATTCCTTGATGAAATTGAGTTATATTTCCAAAACTATTACGGTACAGGTGCCGATATGGTTGCAAAGAAAGAGAAAGAAATGTTTATTAAACAATTGTGGGATCGTTCGTACGCGAAAGGTTATGTAGACCCAAATAGTGCACCGTATAAAAAGTGGCAAAATTTATTAAGTGTTCATGATGAGGAGGAAACATCAAAAACGAATGTTTAATGAATGAAAAGGGAATCCTTAAAAGTGGCAATACAACTTTAGAAAAGAGGGATTCCGATGCCGTTTTTAGGAAGTGTATATCAAATATTTGGATTGTATCCAGAAATTTATTATGGAATGATTTCAGCCGAACTTGCAGAACAGCAAAGGTTGGAACAAGCGGAAAACGAAGAACAAGAAACAGAAGCGTAACTGCATAGGAAGCTTCAAAATAAAAATGATAACACACTACTTGCTCTTTAAACGTATAAGAGTAAGTAGTGTGTTTTTGCTATTTAATAATCCCATTTTCTAAAATTTTAATAGTTGGTGCCACTTTCACATTAGCTTTTGAAAAGGCACTCGGCCAATCATCTTCAACTGTTTTCCATTCTTTATATTGAAATGCTCTCGCATAATCACCAAACCCGAATGGATCGAGTTGCTGTTTTTGGATTTTGTTGATTAAATCGTTTAAATCTTTGTTTAGTTGTTTTGCAATGAGAGAAGTTAATTTCTTTCTATCTTTGTCTATATCCATGTTGAATGTAAGTTCAGATACGGCAATTTTTAAATCCATTTTAACATTAAATTTGAAGTGGTTATCGCTATAGTCTGTACGGATATCACGATTCATGCTAAGAACGTTTATTGTTACGAAATCGTCACCTTCTGTATCTTTTAGATGACTATTACTTTCAACTGAATGAGAAGGAATTTTCATTGTAAGTGAAACGGGTATATTAGCTTTCTTTTGCAACATAAGCAAAAGGGCACTTTCATAACGATTTAAAGACATCTTATAAATTCCGCGAGAAGTTAATAGTGCAGAGCCTGTAACGATAACATCTTTTTTTCCTTTTTTTATTTCTGAAATGGCAGGTGTTATACCTTTATTAAACGTTTGCCTATGAAATTCATGAAATGGTGTGAAAACTGTCCGATTGTATAATTTATTTGTATTAATTAAATCTGTTAAATACTCGGGAAGGGCAGGTTTATCTTTAAAGTTATTATATATAACTGAAGAAACTGGACCGTCTACTGCGACCATGCGCATGTTTCCGGTATTTTTAGGATCGCGATACCAAACATCAAGGTAAGGCATAGCCCCTTCTTGTTTTAAAAAATTTGTGCTAAATAAAATGAGCTGTAACTTTTCTGTAGATACTAAACCGCCACTTGAACTATTAAACGTCGCTTTTGCTTCTCGAGGTGTACGCACTTTTGCTTCATGTGTTTCGTACTTTTTTTCTACGTCTTCATTAAAAGTAGGGTTTACGTGGTACACAATTAATTTTCCTTTTGCTTTTGCGTCAAAACCGTAAATTAATGAAATAGATTGTTTTTCTAAGTCTAGCCGGTCTCCACAGCCTGTTAATAAGGTTATGAGAAAGCAAGGTATAGTGAAATGAATAAAGCGCCTCATTTAAATTTTGCTCCTTTTCCAATGCTGATAAAGTGTCATGTATAAGAGAAATACGACTGGGAATAGAAAAACGATAAAATAACTGGCAGTTCCCCAAAATTCTCGCAACGCACTTATTTGGTAAGAGGAAGGGATATAAAAGAATAGAACGAAAATGCACCCGAATAATAAAATCCAAACAGGTAATGGACTCCCTTTTTTGTTAAGTAATTGATTGATTCCATCTGAAGCAGTGAAAATATAAGGAATACAAGAATCGAAAATAATGAAGAGATAAAATGATAAAAAGATAATTTCAAATCGTTCCAGAAATGAAAAGTGAAATGGTGTAACAAGAGAAAGAGTCGGCCATAAAAATTTCGTTATACCATCCGGGCTAAAATAAACGAAAGAAACGAACGTAACTTGTAGGTAAACAAATAAAGTAATCATATTTGCAATAACGATTCCTTTTTTTGCAGCTGATTTGTTAGTTAGATAGGGATAAAGGACGAATGCAAATTCGAATCCGAGAAACGCAATGATAGTTGATTTCACTGTGGTTACAACTGGTATCCATCCTTCCTTTAGAAAGGGAAGAAGATATATCCAATGACCATCTTTAAGAGGAATAAATAATAGTAATGGCATCCAAAGGGTAAAAATTACAGTGAAAACGGCAAAGCGACTAATAATAAGTACACCTTTACATGTAAGCATAAGCATTGGAATAGAAAGCAAAATCATAATTAAAAACATAGGAGATCTAGGTAAAATCCAAATGTGAATAACATACAGGAGGGAAAAAACTAAGGAAACTGCTGCAAGTACAGCATATAAAATCCAAAAAATCATTCCTACTCTTCCTAACCATTTTCCAAGATAACGAGTCAGCACATGAAGTAAAGTATATCCAGGATGCTTTTCCATAATTTTTACAATACATAAACTGACTAAAGTAGTGATAGCGCATCCGATAATAATAGACATCCAGCCATCTGTATTCGCACCTTGTGCAACTTCACGCGGAAGTGTAAGGACACCGAATCCTACTTGAACACCACTAATCGTTAAAATGTATTGAAATAAAGTGATCTCCCTCTTTGTACGTTTTGTCACTTATTCTCCTCCTTTTCCTCAACATCTCTTTGCCGGTTATCTTGTTTTAATTGTAGAGATAGTGGCCGTTTCTTCATAATTTTCCATGGGAAACGTACAAGGGTATCTTTTAAATCCGAAGCATATGACGGAGAAAAAGGACTACCATATGGCACACCAAGTGATTCCATAGAAAGAATATGGATGATAATAATTGCCATTCCAACCATAATTCCAATGACGCCAAATAAAGAGGCGGCTATCATCATTGGGAATCGAAGAAGCCGAATTCCTGCTGACATTTCTAAGTTGGGAATAATGAAAGAGGCAACCGCAGTAATTGATACGACGATAACCATAACGTTACTAACAATCCCAGCTTGAACCGCAGCTTGTCCAATTACAATTCCTCCTACGACGCCGATTGTTTGTCCAACAGGTCCAGGGAGCCGAATCGCTGCTTCTCGGAGCATTTCGAGAACTAATTCCATTAATAAAGCTTCTAATATGGGGGGGAAAGGAATTTTGGCTCGAGATTCTCCAATCGTTAACAACAATTTGAGCGGAATCACTTCATAATGGAAGGAAATCATAGCAATATAAAGAGCAGGAGCAAATATTGCAATAAATAGTCCAGTGAAACGAAGGAGTCGTATAAAAGATGGAATCATAGGTCTGAAGCTGTAATCATCTATCGTCTGAAAAAAGGATGAAAAGGTCATAGGTCCTATTAATACGCCTGGTGAGCGATCTACAACAACGGCAATTCGCCCATCAAGAATATGATGTGCTGTTGTGTCAGGGCGTTCAGTTATTGATAATTGTGGAAAGAGAGTAAAGGAATTATCTTCAACAAACCCCTCTAATTCACCAGTAGTAAGAATCGCATCAACTTTTACTGACTCGATACGGGATGCCATTTCTTTTACGACATTTTCGTTCGCAACATCTGCTAGATAAAGCAAAAAAATCTTTGAAGTAGCTCGTTCACCAACAGTGAATTCCTTCACTTTCAATTCGCGATTTGGAATATATCGACGAATAAGTGCAAGGCTGTCGCTCGCTACTTCATTAAATCCTTCGTGTGAGCTTTTTATGGAGCTCTCTGTTGTAGGTTCTTCAATACTCCTTTTTGGTGCCGCTTGCGTATCAAGCTCTAAAGCGGATAGTTGCCCGTTTATAAATAAAATACTTTTGCCGTGTAAAAGAGATTGTTCAATGTCTGTCCACTGTTGAACTTTTTTTATATTTCCGATAGAAACAGAAGCTTCCCAAAAATCGTCTTCATTCCACTCTTTAAATAAGAGAGGACGAAGAATGTTTATGTTAATAACAGTTTTGTCTACAAGTCCTTCCATATATATAAGTGCAGCTTCCTGTCCGTTTTTTAATGGAAAAGTGCGTGTTATTAATTCTGGAATACCGCTAAACAGTTTGGACAAGTGCTTTAAATTAAGGGAAAGGGAAGAAGAGATAGATTTATTTAATGCGTAATCAGCTTGTTCTTGGGTAGAAAAAGATTTTTCACCACGAATCCATTTATTAAAAGACCCCATTTGTTCGCTTACTCCTTGTTATGTTTTATATGGGTTATTATGGATAGTTACAAGCTGACATATGCGTAGTTTAAATTTTATATTGTATATTTTTAACTTTAACGCTATAATTATAGTGTTAAAGATGGAATCGTGATATGACCTGTTATGAATCTATCGTTTTATTTATGAATAAATGGATTGGTATTTTAGCAAGATGTGCTAATAAACTACTCCACCATGATGATAGCGTGCCAAAAATGTGGTGCGTATATTTTCGTGGTGGAGTTTTTTTATTCTCAAAAAGGGGGAAAGACCATGAATGACAACATGGTTCATATTACAATTGACGGAAAAAAGTATACAGCGGAGCCTGGTTCGACGATATTGGGTGTTATGAATGAGAACGGGATTGAACATCCGCAAATTTGTTACGTGCCAGAAGTAGATCCTATTCAAACATGTGACACTTGTATTGTAGAAGTTGACGGAAAGTTAATGCGTTCTTGTTCGACGATAGCAACGGAAGGTATGAGCATTGAACGTGCTTCTGTTCGCGCAAAAGAAGCACAAACAGAGGCGATGGATCGGTTACTAGAAAATCATTTATTATACTGTACAGTATGTGACAACAACAATGGGAACTGTAAACTGCATAATACAGCAGAATTAATGGAAATTGAACATCAAAAATATCCGTATGAACCGAAAGTAGATGTAAGTGAGGTTGATATGACGCATCCGTTTTATCGCTATGATCCTAATCAATGTATTGCATGCGGTCAATGCGTTGAGGTGTGTCAAAACTTACAAGTAAATGAAACGTTATCGATAGACTGGGAAGCGGAACGCCCACGAGTTATTTGGGATGAAGGAGTAAATATTAATGATTCTTCATGCGTTAGCTGTGGTCAATGTGTAACGATTTGTCCTTGTAACGCTTTAATGGAGAAAACGATGCTCGGTGAAGCTGGATTTATGACGGGATTGAAACCAGATATTCTTGAACCGATGGTAGATTTAATTAAAGAAGTTGAGCCTGGATATAGCGGTATTTTTGCGGTATCAGAAGTGGAAGCGACCATGCGTGATACTCGTACGAAGAAAACGAAAACAGTATGTACATTTTGTGGTGTAGGTTGTTCATTTGAAGTGTGGACGAAGGGGCGTAAAATCCTTAAAGTACAGCCATCTTCAGATGCACCAGTTAACGCAATTTCCACTTGTGTAAAAGGGAAATTTGGTTGGGATTTCGTAAATTCTAAAGAACGAATAACAAAACCTTTAATTCGTAAAAATGGAACGTTTGTTGAATCTACATGGGAAGAAGCACTGAATGTAGTTGCAAATAAATTAGGCGCTATTAAAGAAGAATACGGTAAAGGTTCTATCGGATTTATTTCTTCCTCTAAAATTACAAATGAAGACAATTATGTAATTCAAAAATTAGCTCGACAAGTATTTGGAACGAATAATATTGATAACTGCTCACGTTATTGCCAATCACCAGCAACGGATGGTTTGTTCCGTACAATTGGTATGGGCGGTGATGCCGGAACGATTAAAGATATTGCGCAATCTGGTCTTGTTATTATTGTAGGATGTAATCCGACAGAAGGTCATCCTGTTCTAGCTACACGTATTAAACGTGCACATAAATTACACGGACAAAAGTTAATTGTAGCTGATCTTCGTAAAACCGAAATGGCAGAGCGATCAGATGTCTTTATTAGTCCAAAACAAGGAACAGATCAAGTTTGGTTAATGGCTGTTACGAAATATATGATTGATCAAGGTTGGCATAATCAGGAATTCATTAATGAGAATGTAAACTTCTTTGAAGATTTCAAAGAAAGCCTAGAAGAATATACACTTGAATATGCAGAAGAAGTAACAGGTATTTCAAAAGAAACACTTATTCAAATGGCTGAAATGATTCGTGATGCAGATGGTACATGTATCCTTTGGGGTATGGGGGTAACGCAAAATACAGGTGGTTCTGATACTTCCGCTGCAATTTCAAACTTACTTCTTGCAACAGGAAACTATCGTCGTCCAGGAGCAGGTGCATACCCACTTCGAGGTCACAATAACGTACAAGGTGCTTGTGATATGGGTACTTTACCAGGATGGCTTCCAGGATATCAGCACGTTACTAACGAAATGGAACGTGCGAAATTTGAAACTGCTTACGGAGTGAAAATTGACAGTGAACCAGGTCTTAATAATATTGAAATGCTTCACGCAATTGACGAAGGAAAAATGAAAGCAATGTACCTTGTCGGAGAAGATATGGCTCTTGTAGATTCTAATGCAAATCATGTACATGAAGTGTTATCGAGCCTTGATTTCTTCGTTGTGCAAGA
This sequence comes from Bacillus cereus group sp. BfR-BA-01347, assembly GCF_022663835.1. NCBI lineage: Bacteria > Bacillati > Bacillota > Bacilli > Caryophanales > Bacillaceae > Bacillus > Bacillus cereus group sp. BfR-BA-01347. Next base: position 90,454 of record NZ_JAKUGG010000006.1, read on the forward strand.
TGTTTTCCTTTCTAAAACTGCTCAATATGCAGATGTTGTATTACCAGCAGCGCCATCTCTTGAGAAAGAAGGTACTTTCACAAATACAGAGCGCCGTGTCCAAAGATTATATCAAGTTCTTCCTACGCTAGGAGATGCGAAACCAGACTGGTGGATCGTCCAGGAAGTTGCGAATAAACTAGGTGCAAACTGGAATTATAGCCACCCAAGTGAAATCTTTGCTGAGATGGCAAGTTTATCACCATTGTTCTCGCAAGCGAACTATGAAGTGCTTGAAGGGTGGAACAGTTTCCATTGGGGAAGTTTTGATGGAACGAATACACCACTTCTGTTCCAAGACGGATTTAACTTCCCAGATAAAAAAGCTCGTTTTGCGATTGCTGACTGGGTACGTCCAGCTGAATTTCCAGCTGAGTTTGACCTTCACATTAACAACGGTCGTATGCTTGAGCATTTCCATGAAGGGAATATGACAAATAAATCAACAGGTATTCAAACGAAAGTACCTGGTGTTTTCGTTGAAATCTCTCCAGACCTTGCAAAAGAACGTGGAGTGAAAACTGGTTCATTAGTCCGTCTTGTTTCTCCGTTTGGAGCGTTAAAATTACGTGCACTCGTTACAGAGCGTGTAAAAGCGAATGAGTTATATTTACCGATGAATTCTACAGATAATGAAACAGCGATTAATTTCTTAACAGGTCCTGCGGTCGATACGCGTACGAACACACCTGCTTATAAACAGACGAAAGTGCGTATGGAAGTGCTAGAAGTTGATGGCGAAAATCCGATGCCAAAAGCGAACCCGCGTAATAAAAAACGTCATCCTCAAGCTGGTATTGAGGTACATCGTAAGTGGGCACGTCCAGGGTATGTGCATTTAACGGATAAGTAGGAGGAGAAAAATATGGCTGCACCTATAAAAATGATTCAAAAACAAGAATTAACTGAGGAAGAAATAAAACAGAAAAAATTAGATGATTTAAAAGAGCTTCTAGCTAATAATGAAGACGCTCTAAATCAAATGTTTAATATAGTAGGGGAATTGAATGATATTGGCATGTTAGAAGCAGCTAATTCTATGCTAAAGGCGAAAGAACCAATCGCAAAGATTGTTCTTGGCCAAGTGACTCGTGAGCCTGTTACAAATTTAATTAATAATATGATGGGGGCTGCGGGTGCTTTAACAGAACTTGATCCGGAGCTTACGAAAAAGCTTATAGGTAGCTTATTAGTAGGGCTAGAAAAAGGTAATGAACATTTAGAGAGTAATAAAAAAGTAGGGGTATTCGATCTTATGAAAGTATTGAAAGACCCAGATATTAACCGTGCTATCGGGTTTGGGCTTCATTTCTTAAAAGGTATGGGAAAAGGATTAAAAGAAGAATAAGTTTCATGAAGTGAACCTTTTCGCCCAAATGTTTGTACGAAATAGTTTGGGCGGAAGGCTCATTTTGGTAAAATATATAATAAAGTAAAATGAGGTTTGTGGGAGGTATAATGGTATGTCAAAAAAAGTACATGAATTTAATGATATGATACGAAAACTTCGAAAGGAACTTTTCGGAAAAGGGCCAGAACGAATTCATACTGTTTTTGCAGAAAACATGGCGATTGCGACTCTTTATGGAAACTTAACACCTACTGAAAAATTCATTTCAAGTACGATGGACGGTGCGGAAATGGTTCATATGGCTAGAACGAAAATGATTCAAGAAGTATATGCTGCGAATTCCCGTGAACATTTGGAGGAACTTGTTGGAGCGAAATTAGTGAACCTATTTTCAGATATGAAAGTAGAAGAAGATATTGCAGTTTCGGTATTTGTTTTTGATAAAAATATAACGTGAGAGAAGGATACTGATCGTGAAACCGATACAGGTAGAAAGAGAAATCTTTCGTTATGAACAAGGGGCGTTTAAACATATAGAGGACAGCATTGTAACAGAGTTTCCAGTCACGATTAAAATGAACGGACAGGAGTTTGTTACAATGGTTAGTACTCCAGAATATATAGAAGATATGGTAATAGGCTTCTTAGCATCTGAAGGAATCATTCGAAAGTATGAAGATATTGATGACATATGGGTACAAGAGAAAGAAGGATTTGTACATGTCACGACGGCAAAAGTAAATCCGTATTACGAACAAATGCAAAATAAACGATATATTACGTCTTGTTGTGGTATGAGTAGGCAAGGGTTTGTTTTTGCTAATGATGCACTAAGTGCAAAAAAAATGCAGGGTGTCCATGTACAGGTTGCGGCAGAGGATTGTTTTCGGTTAATGAAAGAAATGCAGCAATCTGCGGATACGTTTCATCATACTGGCGGGGTTCATAATGCAGCTTTATGTGATGTGAATGGTATTATTTTAAGCCGAATGGATATTGGTAGGCATAATGCACTGGACAAAATTTACGGTTATTGTTTAAGAAACGATATTTCTATAAAAGATAAAATCATTGTTTTTAGTGGTCGTATTTCTTCGGAAATATTATTGAAAGTTGCAAAAATCGGCTGTGAAATTATACTATCAAAATCAGCTCCAACTGAGTTAGCTTTGCAACTAGCGGAAGATTTAGGTATTACGACAATAGGATTTATTCGGAATCAATCCTTAAATGTATATACGCATCCAGAGCGTGTTTTAAATATAAAATAAGTAAAAGCGAGGCAATAAATATGAAATCTGTCACATTAGACAAGTTACAACGTCCGTTAAAGGATTTACGTATTTCAGTTATCGATCGCTGTAATTTTCGCTGTCGATATTGTATGCCAGAAGAAATATTTGGTCCTGATTACTCGTTTTTGTCTAATGATAAAATTTTATCTTTTGATGAAATTGAAAGGTTAACTCGTATTTTCGTTTCTTTAGGTGTGAGAAAATTACGAATTACAGGCGGAGAACCGTTACTTCGAAGAGGGCTTCCAAAGCTTATTGAGCGGCTTCATAAAATAGATGGTGTGGAAGATATCGGTTTAACAACCAATGGATCGTTACTTAAAAAGTTTGCTCCTGATTTATATAAGGCGGGACTATCACGTGTAACAGTTAGCTTAGATTCCTTAGAAGAAGAGCGGTTTTTCTATTTAAATGGTAATAGGAGCAAAGTACAAAGGGTTCTGGAAGGAATACAGGCTGCTGCTGAAGTTGGTATGAAAATTAAAATAAATATGGTCGTTCAAAAAGGGAAAAATGAACAAGACATTTTGCAGATGGCGCAATACTTTAAGGAAAACAGGCATATTCTTCGTTTTATTGAGTATATGGACGTTGGAAATTATAATGGTTGGGATTTAAAAGAGGTCGTCTCTAAACAAGAAATAGTAAATACAATTCACAAAGTGATGCCGTTAGAACGGATAGAAGCAAATTATTCTGGTGAAGTGGCTACTAGGTATCGTTATATAGGAAGCGATGAGGAAATAGGTATTATTTCATCGGTAACAGATTCTTTTTGCTCCTCATGTACGAGAGCTCGTATTTCTGCAGAAGGAAAATTATATACCTGCTTATTTGCTTCTAAAGGAAATGATTTAAGAGAATTGCTTCGTTCTGAACATACAGATGAGGACATTACAGATGTAGTACGCGATATATGGAATAATAGGGAAGATCGTTATTCAGATGAACGCTTAAATCATACAAATAAGAAAACAATACCTAAAATTGAAATGTCACATATCGGTGGTTAATATATAAAGCTAGCGTCATAGTGAAAAATGGAAAATTTACAAGAGTTGTGGATTTTCTATTTTATAGTAAAAGTGATGATTGATATCTCTGTAAAAGATGTGCAGAGAAATTAAGCAGCATTCAAAAACCTTTATTTTGAGGAGGTTTTTTGAAGCTGCTTTTTTATTTGGAGAAAATGGAGGAATGGGTAATGGCATTTCATAAGCCGGAACAAATTGCTGAGCTTGTCATTGAGGCCGGTGTTCAAAAAGTAAGACAGACATTGCCAGCGATGCTTATTCTCGGTTTTTTAGGAGGAGCGTTTATTGCGATAGGTTTTTTACTTAACATTCGAGTTTTAGGGAATTTACCTGAGCGCTGGGGAAGTCTAGTTAATGTTTTAGGAGGGGCAGTATTTCCTGTTGGACTCATGCTCGTAGTATTAGCAGGAGGAGAATTAATTACGGGAAATATGATGTCACTGTCTATGGCGCTTTATGCAAAGAAAATTACATTGATAAGTGTACTGAATAACTGGGTTTGGATTACTCTCATGAATTTTATTGGGGCAATTTTCGTTGCGTATTGCTTTGGACATCTTGGCGGATTAACAGAGGGAGAGTATTTAAATAAAACGGTAGCGATAGCGGAAGGGAAGTTACATGAATCATTTGGGAGAACTTTAATTTTAGCAATTGGTTGTAATTGGCTCGTTTGTCTTGCTCTTTGGCTTGCTTACGGGACGAGTGATTTTGTCGGAAAAATCATCGGAATTTGGATTCCAATTATGGCATTTGTAGTCATTGGATTTCAGCAAGTAGTAGCAAATATATTTGTCATTTCCGCTGTTATTTTTGCTGGTCATCTAACGTGGATGGATCTGGCTAAAAATTTTGTTCCTGTTTTTATCGGAAATGTAATTGGAGGAGCTGGGTTTGTTGGTTTTGCTTACTTTGCTTGTTATCAGAAACAACATTCTAATATGAAATAGAGTTCTTGAGAGGAAGGGTATGTAATGGCTGATCGGTATTCACGACAACAGTTGTTCAAACCAATTGGGAGTAAAGGACAAGAAAAAATTCGAAATAAACATGTGTTAATTGTAGGAGCAGGCGCATTAGGAAGTGCAAGTGCCGAAAGTTTCGTACGTGCAGGTGTTGGCAAGTTGACGATTATTGATCGTGACTACGTTGAATGGAGTAATTTACAAAGGCAACAATTGTACTCTGAACAAGATGCGATAGAGAAAATGCCGAAAGCAATTGCTGCAAAAAATCGGCTAGAACAAATTAATTCGGAAGTACAAATACATGCTTTCGTAATGGATGCAACTTTAGAAAATATGGAAGGTCTATTAAAAAATGTAGATGTAATCATTGATGCAACAGATAATTTTGATATTCGTTTTGTAATAAATGATTTATCACAAAAACATAATATTCCGTGGGTATATGGTTCTTGCGTTGGATCGTATGGTATGAGTTATACAATTATTCCGCAAGAGACACCGTGTTTACATTGTATGCTGAAAAATATTCCTGTTACAGGTGTGACATGTGATACCGCTGGAATTATTAGCCCGACTGTACAAATCGTCGCAGCATATCAAGTGGCGGAAGCACTCAAAATTTTAATAGAAGATTTTTCAGCAATTAGAAAAACATTTTTCATGTTTGATATATGGAATAATCAAAACCATTTTATAAAACTAGGAAAAATAAAAACAGACGCTTGTCTCTCATGCGGTTTGAATCGAACTTATCCTTATTTATCATACGAAAATCAAACGAAAGCAGCTGTTTTATGCGGAAGAAATACAGTTCAAATTAGAACAGTAGACAATAGGAAATACAATTTTGATGATATAGAAAAAGTATTAAAAAAACTGGGAAAAGTAGATCGGAATCCGTATTTACTATCTTGCCAATTCGATGATTACCGCATCGTTTTTTTTCGGGATGGTCGTGTTTTTATTCATGGTACAAATGATATTTCAAAAGCGAAACAACTATATTATCGCGTATTCGGTTAATAGAGAGGGTGTCAACAATGGAAAGAAGAGTGCCAATTACGGTTGAAGAAGCTGTTCGTAAAGTGATGGGATTTGCTCATAAAGGCTTAAAGGAGCTATTACCAATTGAATTAGCTTACGGACGTATATTAGCAGAGGATTTAGTAGCTGACCATGATGTACCGTCATTTAATCGTTCGCCGTATGACGGATTTGCTATTCGAGCAGAAGATACTAATTTAGCAAGTTATGAAACGCCAATTGTATTTGAAGTAGTGGGTGAAATTGGTGCAGGATCGCTATTCCATGAGAAAGTAGGTCCGTTTCAAGCAGTTCGAATTATGACGGGAGCACAAATTCCGACTGGGTGTGATGCGGTTGTTATGTTAGAGCTGACTCGTCAATATGAGAAGAATGGCAACAATTATATAGAAGTGAAGCGATCATTCAAAACGGGCGACAATATTTCTGTTCAAGGTGAAGATGCTCGTAAAGGAACAGTTCTTGCAAAGAAAGGATCGTACATTAATCCAGGTATTTCAGCTCTTCTTGCTACATTCGGTTATAGTGAAGTACCAGTTGCGAGAAAGCCTGTAATTGGACTGTTAGCGACTGGGAGTGAATTACTGGATGTCAATGAGTCATTACAGCCAGGGAAAATCCGAAACAGTAATACGTATATGATATTGTCTCAAATCCGAAGAGCAGGCGGAAGAGTAAAATATTTTGGGAAGTTTAGTGATGATTTTAATACGTGTTTTACAGCTGTGAAAGAAGCGCTTGGCCAAGTAGATATGTTAATTACAACGGGCGGTGTATCAGTAGGAGATTATGATTATTTACCAGCTATTTACGAAAAGTTAGGTGCATTTGTTCTTTTTAATAAAGTTGCAATGCGACCAGGAAGTGTTACGACTGTAGCACAATTAAATGGCAAGTTATTATTTGGTTTATCAGGAAATCCATCAGCTTGTTACGTAGGGTTTGAATTATTCGCAAGACCGTGTATTCGGACGTATATGTTTAGTGAAAAAGTACATTTAAAAAGAGAAAAAGCGTTATTAGGAGAAGATTTTCTAAAACCGAATCCATTTACAAGATTTGTACGAGCAAAATTGACATATAACGAAGGTCAGTTAATCGCTTATCCATCAGGGTTTGATAAATCTAGCTCAGTTTCTTCATTGGCAGAATCAAACGCGTTTATCGTATTGCCGGGCGGGACAAGAGGATATAAAAAAGATATGTTTGTCGATGTTCTTTTATTAGAAGATAACGAAGGTAGTAAATGGCCTTGGACATTTTGTAAAGGGAGAGGTGGTTCTAATGGGACAAGCGCTATTTGAAATTGTAGATATACCGATTGTAGTTGAAGAAGTAACGAATAAGGTTGCAAGAAGAGAAGCAGGAGCAATTACAACATTTATTGGTACGGTGAGAGAATTAACAAAAGGAAAACGAACGCTACATTTAGAGTATGAAGCATATAAGCCGATGGCAGTAAAACAACTTATGAGAATTGGTGGAGAAATTAGTGGGAAATGGCCGGACGCAAAAGTAGCAATTACGCACCGTGTAGGGCGGCTAGAAATAATGGATATTGCAGTAGTCATTGCAGTTTCATCACCGCATCGTAAAGTAGCTTATGAAGCGAATGAGTACGCGATTGAACGTATAAAACGAATCGTTCCAATTTGGAAAAAAGAATTTTGGGAAGATGGAACGATGTGGGTTGGAGATCAACTTGAAAACACACCATATTCAGAAGGAAAACCAAAGAAGGAAGAATGAGAAAATGATTACAATTTTACTGTTTGCAAATTTGCGTGAGGAAGTTGGATTGGATCGATTAGTGATTTCAGAAAAGCAAGAAATGACAGTGCAGCAATTAAAAGAATGGCTCAAAGCCAGCTATTGTTTACAAACGCTGGATAAAGTGATGGTGGCTGTTAATGAAGAGTTTGTAATGAATGAAGATATGATAAAAACTGGAGATATAGTCGCATTAATCCCGCCCGTTAGCGGGGGATAATAAGTTTTTTCACCAGATGAAGCGCCAAGAAGATGTGGTATATAAATTAGAATAAGAGAAGGGATGAGTTCTATGCTTACTCAAGAACAAATAATGAATGCATTAAAACATGTAGAGGATCCAGAGTTACACAAAAGTGTTGTAGAATTAAATATGGTTAGAAATATACAAATGAACGGAACAGAGGTTAAACTTGAAGTAGTACTAACAATCCAAGGTTGTCCGTTAAAAGCAAAAATTCAACAAGATATTGAAGAATCACTTTACGCAATTGGTGTCTCTAAAGTGGAGGTAATATTTGGCTCTATGACACAAGAAGAACGTGCATCTTTAACAGAGAAGTTAAAGAAAAATACTAGAACAGAAACTGGTATGCCGAGTATGCTTCGCCCGGATTCAGGAGTACGTTTTATTACTGTAACGAGCGGAAAAGGCGGAGTTGGAAAATCAACGGTGACAATTAATCTTGCAACTGCACTAGCTCGTATGGGCAAAAAAGTGGGGATATTAGATGCAGATATATATGGTTTTAGTATTCCAGCTATGATGGAAACGAATAAGAAACCAACGATGATTGATCAAACGGCAATTCCAGTCATTAGTCACGGTGTTAAAATCATGTCGATGGGATTCTTTACAGAAGGAAATAACCCAGTGATGTGGCGCGGACCGATGCTAAATAAATGGATTCAAAATTTCCTTGCGAATACGCACTGGGGAGAATTAGATTATTTATTACTTGATTTACCACCAGGTACAGGAGATGTTGCCATTGATGTTGCGGCAATGGTTCCGCAAGCGAAAGAAATAATTGTTACAACTCCGCACAATGTAGCTTCATTCGTTGCTTCAAGAGTCGGTGTAATGGCAAAACATACGAAGCATGAGATTTTAGGTATTGTGGAAAATATGGCTTATTATGAAGAACAAGATGGATCGAAAAATTATCTCTTCGGAAAAGGCGGAGGCGAAATGCTTGCAGAACAATTGCAAACAGAAGTAATTGCCAAAATACCTTTTGCGAAACGTGAAGAAAATAATGGTTCATCTGTATATGATGAAGATTCTCTTGTTGGAGAAGTGTTTACATCGTTAGCTGAGGATATTATTTATAGAGGATAGAGGGGGAAGTTTAGTATGGCATGTAACATTGATCATTCTATTGAAGATGTGATGAATAAGCTTGAAAGTCAAAAGAATTTTTTACCTGAAGGGATTTTTAAAGAGTTAAAGAATTTTTTGCAAGGTACTCATTCACAGAAATTATTAAATGATGTTTTTCACCTCCTAAAAAAGTATGATTTAGTCAGTGAGGAAGAACGAGAGACGAGAAACGCACAATTATTATACATTTTGAATTAAGTACTCTTTGGCTTTAGAATTTTTTCAGAAGGGGTGAATGTGATGGATATGAAAAAGATGATTGAAACGATAGAAGTAACTAGAGTGACTGACGAGGAATTATCGATTTCGAATTTACATCCAAAGCTTGTGAAGTTGTATAGTCAAAAAGATAGTGCAGAGTATACGAAGCTATTAAAATATATTTTATCATTATCCGTGCAACTGAAGCTGAATCTCGTATTGAAATATTTTGGTGTACGTCCCATTGTTGCTGCAGACGAGCGTATGCAATTTCAAGAGATATTTAAATGTTTAGCTAACAAAGATGATAATGGCGAATGGTTTCTAAATTTCGTTTCTTTATACGTAGGGTTAATCGTAGTTCTTTATTTTGATGAAAAAGAGATTGAGAGAAGTTTTTTCGATGATATGGTAGTGGGTGAAGGGAATGAAATATAAGCTTCTGTTCATAACATCTTTTTGTTTAATTGCTATAACTGCGATTTTAATTGGTTATATAAATATGCAAGTAATGAATTAAACTAGTTTGATAAAAAGCGTTCTTCAGTTGTTTCCGTCGTTTTTTCGTGTTACTATTAATCGAATTTTTCATAAGGAGAGAAAGCGATGAAATGGATTTATTTTATTATTATTAATGTTATAGCTTTTAGCCTTATGGGGCTTGATAAACGAAAAGCAAAGAAGAAACAGTGGAGAACGCCAGAAAGTACGTTGTTTTTATCAGCGGCAGCTGGGGGAGCAGTTGGAGCTTGGATTGGTATGTATATGTTTCATCATAAAACTCATAAAAAGAAATTTGTTTTCGGCATACCGTTACTTGTTGCAATAACGGTATGTTTATTATTCGTTGTATGAGAAATGTCGAAAGAAATGCAGATTGATTATTGGTAAAGTGAGCATATGAGAACGTATAATGGAGAAAAAATGAGAAGAGGAGAAAAAGGAAGATGGGGAGTCAATCAGCAGAGCAAAAAAAAGGGATACTATATGCGGCTGGTGCTTATACGATGTGGGGTATTCTGCCGATTTATTGGAAATGGGTTGAAGAAGTTCCTGCAGATGAAATATTAGCACACCGCATCGTTTGGGCGTTTGTTTTTATGTTACTCGTATTAGGTGTTACGAAGAGATTTCGCCAGTTTATTGGGGAATTTGTGAATCTTTTTAAACGACCTAAATTATTAATGTCATTAACAATAGCTTCAGTCTTGATTAGCGGAAATTGGTTTGTTTACATATGGGCTGTTAATCATAATCATGTTATTGAAGCGAGTCTTGGCTATTATATTAATCCGCTTATTAGTATTTTACTTGGTACAGTCGTTTTAAAGGAAAAGTTAAACTTTTGGCAATATGTTGCAGTTGGTTTAGCTGGAGTAGGAGTTGTCATTTTAACAGTACGTTTCGGATCTATTCCGTGGGTTTCTCTTTCACTTGCCTTTTCATTTGGATTATACGGATTAACGAAAAAATTGTTAAACTATGATGCGACAATCGGGCTTACGATGGAAACGATGTTAGTGACGCCGTTTGCAATCATTTACCTTGTTATGACAGGCGCACATGGTTTCGGCTCATTTGGATCTATTTCCATGTTATCAACGTTACTTTTAATAGGAGCAGGCATTGTAACAGCATTACCACTATTTTATTTTGCGAAAGGAGCGCAACTTATTCCACTTTATATGGTCGGATTTTTACAATATATTGCGCCAACAATTAGCTTAATTTTAGGTGTATTTGTATTTGGTGAACATTTCACAGCTACACATATGATTGCATTTTTCTGTATATGGGTTGCTTTATTTGTATTCTCGGTAGCGAAGACAAAGTTCTTAGTGCAGAAACAACCGAAATTTATAAAAAATAAATCAGCAAAAGTATCATAATGCGTAGTATTTTCTACGCATTTTTCTTTATACTGATACTATATAGGATTTCCATTATAGCTAGTAGGGAGCTGAGAACGTGGAAACAATTTTACATAACGATCCGCTTATGGCTGCTGTACTTTCATGGTTTTTAGCACAATTAACGAAAGTAGTCTTTAAATTAGTCAAAACAGGTGAATTTGATTTTGCAAAGTTTTTTGCTTCAGGTGGGATGCCAAGTTCTCATGCTTCAACAGTTACAGCGCTTGCTACAGGAGTTGGAGTTGTGGAAGGTGTGGAAAGCTCGATGTTTGCGGTTGCTGCTATTTTTGCCATTATAGTTATGTATGATGCTTCAGGAGTAAGGCTTGCAGTAAGTAAACAAGCAAAAATATTGAATGAGTTTTTTCACGGTAGAGAAACAGAATATAAGAAGTTAAATGAACTTGTTGGGCATACACCGTATGAAGTAGTAGTCGGTGCTTTATTAGGGATTATTGTCGGAGTAGGATATTGTTTATGAGCAGAACATTTTATATGTTCTGCTTTTCTTTGTTTTCATACATATTCAGCTATCTTTTTGAATATCGTTATACGGATTTCGAAAGGGTGGGTGAGTAACTTGTTATTATATGAAAAAGTGCATGAAGAAATAGCGAGAAGAACAACTGCACTTCAAACAATGCAACGGCAAGATGGTACGTGGCGGTTTTGTTTTGAAGGAGCTCCACTAACAGATTGTCATATGATTTTCTTATTAAAATTATTAGGTAGAGATAAAGAGATAGAACAGTTTGTAAAAAGATTAGCATCACTCCAAACAAATGAAGGAACATGGAAATTGTATGAAGATGAAGCGGGGGGGAATTTATCTGCTACAATTCAATCTTATGCTGCCTTACTTGCATCGGAAAAATATACAAAAGAAGATGCGAATATGAAGCGAGCGGAAATGTTTATAAATGAGCGCGGTGGGGTAGCGCGTGCTCATTTTATGACGAAGTTTTTATTAGCGATTCATGGAGAATATGAATATCCTTCTCTCTTTCATTTGCCAACACCAATTATGTTTCTGCAGAATGATTCCCCTCTCAGTATTTTTGAACTGAGTAGCTCAGCACGTATTCATTTAATTCCGATGATGCTTTGTTTAAATAAAAGATTTCGAGTAGGGAAAAAGTTATTGCCAAATTTAAATCACATTGCAGGCGGGGGCGGAGAATGGTTTCGGGAGGACCGGTCTCCGGTTTTTCAAACATTATTAAGTGACGTGAAGAAAATTATAACGTATCCACTTTCTTTGCATCATAAAGGATATGAGGAAGTAGAACGTTTTATGAAAGAGCGTATTGATGAAAATGGAACATTATATAGCTACGCAACTGCCTCGTTTTATATGATTTATGCTTTACTTGCATTAGGACATTCTATTCAATCACCAATTATTGAGAAGGCTATAACGGGAATCACATCTTATATATGGAAGATGGAAAGAGGGAGCCATTTGCAAAACTCTCCATCAACTATATGGGATACAGCTTTACTCAGTTATGCTTTGCAAGAAGCTCAAGTTCCGAAAGCAAGTAAAGTGATTCACAATGCATCAGCATATTTACTAAGAAAACAGCAAACGAAGAAAGTAGATTGGAGTGTACATGCACCGGATCTCTTCCCGGGGGGTTGGGGCTTTTCGGATGTGAATACGACGATTCCAGATATTGATGATACAACTGCTGCGTTAAGAGCATTGGCGCGAAGTAGAGGGAACGAAAATGTAGACAATGCTTGGAAGCGAGCTGTTAATTGGGTTAAAGGATTGCAAAATAATGATGGTGGTTGGGGGGCTTTTGAAAAAGGGGTAACGAGCCGTATATTAGCAAATTTACCAATCGAAAATGCAAGTGATATGATTACAGATCCTTCTACACCAGATATTACAGGAAGAGTGTTAGAATTTTTTGGGACGTATACGCAAAATGAATTGCCCGAGAAACAAAAACAAAGTGCGATAAATTGGTTAATGAATGTACAAGAGGAAAATGGATCGTGGTATGGGAAATGGGGAATTTGTTATATATATGGTACGTGGGCTGTTATGACAGGTTTACGGTCATTCGGAATTCCATCTAGCAATCCATCATTAAAACGAGCAGCTTTATGGCTTGAACATATACAGCATGAAGATGGTGGCTGGGGAGAATCTTGCCAAAGTAGTGTGGAAAAAAGATTTGTTACTTTGCCGTTTAGTACACCATCCCAAACAGCATGGGCGTTAGATGCCCTCATTTCTTACTATGATAAAGAAACGCCAGTTATTCGAAAAGGTATTTCATATTTGCTCTCCAACTCTTATATAAATGAAAAATATCCTACTGGAACAGGTTTACCAGGTGGGTTTTATATTCGTTATCATAGTTATGCTCATATATATCCGTTGCTTACTTTGGCTCATTATGCAAAAAAATATAAAAAATAAACCGAGAGATGTCTCTCGGTTTATTTTGTTGGGTAGTAGGTCCCTTTTGAAAAGAATAAGGTTGTGATGTACCTTATTTTTCGGTTGATTGGCGCTTTTGACGTGCATCAGCGGCATTTGCACGTGCGTTTGCTTCTAAGTCATTGTGGTCAGCGAGTTCGCGAGAGAACTCAACATCAATGCCATCAGTAGCTTTGTTTTGTTTGAAATTTTTTTTGTTCATTCGACACAATCTCCTTGCACTTTATCCCGCTTTAATGGGCAGTAAGACCTCACCTCAAAATTCAGCGAAAGTAAAGAAGTTAGGTGGGGGTCGGGCTGCCCATAAAAGTCCGATTGGTGAGGGCTAATAATCAGTGGGGGATGAAGAAAACCCCCACTGATTAAAGTTTCACTTTATGCGACGTTGCAAAGTTAGTTTGACACAAATAGACTTTTTTATACAAAGAGGAATTGGAAAGTAAAAAGCCGAAATATACAGTATAAGTAATAGAAATGGGGGATAGGGATGGAGTTTTTAAACGGGAAAACAGCTGTTGTAACAGGAGCTGCACAGGGAATTGGAAAAGAGATTGCAAGGGTTTATGCAAAACTAGGGGCGAAAGTATTAATTAGCGATGTAAATGAAGAGAATCTACAAAAAACGACACGTGAGTTATCAGATGAAGGATATGAAGTGTGCTCATATCGATGTGATGTAAGTAATCAAAATGAAGCGAAGTCGTTAATTGAATATGCGGTTCAAAAATTTGGTACATTACATATTTTGGTGAATAATGCTGGAATTACAAGAGACGCAATGTTACATAAAATGGAGAAGTCTGCTTGGGAACAAGTATTACAAGTAAACTTAACTGGAGTTTTTTATTGTATGCAACCAGCGCTTCTTTACATGAGACAACAAGGGTATGGGCGCATTATTAATATATCTTCAATTAGTAGAGAAGGAAACATAGGGCAAGCAAATTATGCGGCTACAAAGGCAGGAGTTGTAGGTTTAACGAAAACGGCAGCGAAAGAAGTTGGAAGTTTCGGTATTACTTGTAACGCGATTTGTCCGGGGTTTATGGATACAGATATGACAAAAACGATACCAGATAAAGTGAAAGAAAAGATGGTTGGCGCTATTCCAGTTGGTAGAATTGGAACGCCAGAAGATATTGCGAACGCAGCAGCCTTTTTAGCATCAGAATACGCATCCTATATTACAGGTGAAGTATTAAATGTGAGCGGAGGACTGCAAGTTTAAAGGAATACATAATGAAAAGAACCTGACCAGGTAGGTCAGGTTCTTTCTCATTAATTTAAGTTAAGCCAAACGCTCTTCACTTCTGTATAGTTATTTAATGCGTAAGATCCCATTTCACGGCCGAGGCCAGATTGTTTAAATCCTCCAAATGGAGATGCTGCATCAAAGACGTTATAACAGTTTACCCATACTGTACCTGCACGTACTTTACTTGCAACATAGTGTGCAGTTTTAACATTTTCTGTCCACACACCAGCAGCTAAACCAAATTGCGATTTATTTGCACGTTCAATTACTTCATCAATATCGTTAAACGGTATTGCAGAAATAACTGGACCGAAAATTTCTTCTTTTGCGATCGTCATTTCATCATTTACGTCAGCGAATACTGTAGGAGAAACGAAGTAGCCTTGATCGAATGGATTACTTCCTCCGCAAAGTACTTCAGCGCCTTCTTCAATCCCTTTTTCAATGTAGCCCATTACACGTTTTTGTTGTTCTTCGGAAACGAGAGGACCAATTGTTGTTTCAGGGTTAAGACCGACACCTTGATTTAGTTTTTTAGAATAGAGGACGAGATCAGCCATGACATTATCATACATTTTCTTCGGAACAAATAAGCGTGATCCAGCAGAGCATACTTGCCCTTGGTTAAACATAACACCAGAAAGGGCACCAGGAATCGCGCGAGATAAATCAGCATCTGGCAAGATGATATTTGGTGATTTACCGCCTAACTCAAGTGTAACGCGTTTTAATGACTCAGATGCTTGTCGCATAATTTGTTTACCGACTGGAGTAGAACCAGTAAATGCAATTTTATCAACGAGTGGATGATTAACAAGTGCTTGTCCAGCTGATTCACCGAATCCAGGAACAATATTAATAACACCTTTCGGGAATCCAGCTTCTTCAATTAATTCAGCTAAGTATAGAGCTGATAGTGGAGTTTGTTCTGCAGGTTTTAAAATGATTGTACATCCTGTAGCAAGCGCTGCTCCCATTTTCCACATCGCCATAAGAAGAGGGAAGTTCCAAGGGATAATTTGACCGACGACACCAACAGCTTCATGGCGTGTATAGTTAAAGTAATTACCGGAAACAGGGATTGTTTGACCAACGATTTTCGTAGCCCAGCCAGCATAATAGCGCATATGTTCAATTGCAAGTGGTATATCTGCTGCCATTGTTTCACGGATTGGCTTTCCGTTATCTAACGTTTCGAGCTGTGCAAGCTCTTCTTTATGTTCTTCCATTAAATCAGCTAACTTGTACATGAGACGGCTTCGCTCAGCAGTGCTCATACGAGACCAAGGACCTTCGTCAAAAGCCATGCGAGCTGCGACTACAGCTTTATGAATATCTTCGCGACCAGCTTCAGAAACGACAGCAAGTGTTTCACCAGTTGCTGGGTTTGGTGTTTTAAACGTTTTTCCGGAAGCGCTTTCAATGAAAGATCCATTCACATATAACTTTTTTGTACCTTGAAGAAACTTTTCTACCTTTTCATGAAGATTTACAGCTAGTTGACTCATTGTATAACCCCCTTGAAAATATAATGTAAACGCAGTACGAGACGGCGCTTATTCCGAAATCAAGGATGTGGAAACTAGATGGAAAGCCTCTAATTAAAATCATAATTAATAAATACTGAAAATTCAAATTTCATTTGTGTTACAATTGTAAAAAATATGTAATGTAACAGAATCTTCTATATGATTATAAAAAATCCTGCTTGTTTTGCTTTCTAGTAGGAAAAACTAGAAGAACAATGGTACAATAATACATCGTGAGAGGAGGGGGAAAAATGAAAGATTATCATGATGATCCACGCTTTCGAATAGCCCATAGAGAAGCGTTAATTGGTCTTGGACTTGCTATTATTAATTTTATAATATGGTACGGATTCGCTTATGGGCTTGGTAGTAAAAATCCGAGTGAATATACATATGTATTAGGTTTTCCCGCATGGTTTTTTTATAGCTGTATCGTTGGATTTATCGTTATGGTTATTTTACTTAGTTTAGTTGTTCGTTTTGTATTTCAAGATATTTCACTCGATGAGGAAGAAAAAAGTGAGGAATAATAGATGAATTGGTATGTAATCATTCCAATGATAATTTCGTTTATCGTTGTATTTTTAATTGGTGTATATGCTTCAAGACGCGTTCAAGCAACTGCTCATAATAAATTTTTACAAGAATATTTTCTTGGTGGGCGTGAGCTAGGCGGTTTATTATTAGCGATGACAATGATTGCTACGTACGGTAGTGCAAGTAGCTTTATTGGTGGTCCTGGTATTGCTTACAATATGGGGCTTGGATGGGTATTGTTATCTGCGATTCAAGTTGTAACAGGGTATATCGTTTTAACGGTTATCGGTAAAAAGTTTGCAATTATCGCTAGGAAGATGGAAGCCATTACTCTTATCGATTATTTAAAAGGGAGATACAATAATAAAGCAGTTGTTATACTTTCAGCGTTATGTATTATTATCTTTTTATTTTCAGCGACAGTAGCCCAGTGGGTCGGTGGTGGACGATTAATCGAGTCACTAACGGGTCTATCGTACACAACAGCACTATTTTTATTTACTTTTTCTGTACTTGTTTACGTATTAATTGGTGGATTTCGTGCAGTCGCTTTATCAGATACATTATTAGGAATTATTATGTTAGTTGGAACGACAATCATTTTAATTGCTACTGTCATTGCTGGTGGTGGAATTGAAAAGATTATGCAGGAACTTGTTCAAATCAATCCAAATTTAATTACACCATTCGGAGCAGATGGCAGTTTAACGAAGTCATATGTGACATCATTTTGGATTTTAATTGGAATTGGTGTTGTAGGTTTACCGCAAATTAGCGTGCGTGCCATGTCTTATAAAAATTCAAAAGCTATGCACCAAGCTTTAATAATTGGAACAGTTGTCGTTGGTACAATTATGATCGGTATGCATTTAACAGGTGTATTTGCAAGAGTAGTACTTCCAGGTATAACGGTACCAGATAAAGTAATGCCGCTACTTGCGATGGAAGTGTTGCCACCTTGGTTAGCTGGAGTTTTCTTAGCTGCACCAATGGCAGCGATTATGTCTACAGTAAACTCGTTATTATTACTTGTAAGCTCGTCAATTATTAAAGATATATACGTAAATTACATAAATAAAGATGCAGCAGACAGTACGATAAAAAAAGGAAGTTTGTGGATTACTGGTATTGTAGGACTACTCGTTTATGCAGCGGCCATTAAACCACCAGATTTTTTAATATGGCTAAATTTATTTTCTTTCGGTGGATTAGAAGCAGCATTCATTTGGCCAATCGTATTAGGGTTATATTGGAGGAAAGGAAATGCAACAGGAGCGCTTGCTTCCATTTTCGTTGGAGTAGGTTCATATATGTGTATTCACCTTTTCTATCCAAATCCGTTTGGTATACATACAGTTGTCTTTCCGATTTGTTTTGCGTTTATCGCTTACATTATTGGAAGTATGAGTGCTGTAAAAAAAACTGTATAGGTTAGCTGGAGAACGTAGTCCTTATAGGACTGCGTTTTTTCGTATGAAATTGTTCTTTTTTATTCTGTATGCCAATTGTTATTCATAAATTAATAACAATTGAGGGGATGGAGTTGAGGTCGATGAAAAAAGTATTATTTTTAGGAGACCCAGGAATTGATGACTCTTTAGCAATTATGTACGGATTGTTGCATCCTGATATTGATATTGTTGGTGTGGTTACAGGATATGGAAATGTAACGCAAGAAAAGGCGACAAGTAATGCGGCATATTTATTACAGTTAGCAGGTAGGGAAGATATACCAGTTATTAATGGTGCGAAAATTCCTTTATCTGGAGATATTACAACGTATTATCCAGAAATACATGGGGCGGAAGGTTTAGGACCAATTCGACCACCGAAAAATCTTTCTCCAAATATAAAGCCTTTTTGTGAGTTTTTTGACATTCTTGAAAAATATAAAGGAGAATTAATTATAGTTGATGCTGGGAGGTCAACGACACTTGCGACAGCATTTATTTTAGAAAAGCCAATGATGAAGTATGTGAAAGAATATTATATAATGGGCGGTGCTTTCTTAATGCCTGGCAATGTTACACCAGTCGCAGAGGCGAATTTTCATAGTGATCCGATTGCGTCGCAATTAGTTATGCAAAATGCCAAGAATGTGACACTGGTGCCGCTCAATGTTACATCTGAAGCTATTATTACGCCAGAGATGGTAAAGTATATTACGAAACATTCTAAAACAAGTTTTAATAAATTAATTGAACCGATTTTTACGTATTATTATAAAGCTTATAGAAAATTAAATCCGAAAATAAAAGGAAGTCCAGTACATGACGTCGTTACAATGATGGTTGCCGCAAATCCTTCAATATTGGATTATGTGTATCGCCGTGTAGATGTAGATACAGTGGGAATAGCAAAAGGAGAAAGTATTGCAGATTTCCGTCCTCAACCTGATGCAAAAGCCTTAAAAAACTGGGTGCGAATTGGTTGGTCATTACATTATAAAAAATTCCTTGAGGATTTTGTGAAAATCATGACGTAGACATAATAGGAGTATACAAGTTAAAATAATGGAGATGGTTATTTGAATAACCATCTCCATTATTTTGTTTTTTAAAGATAGAGAGAAGAGTTACACAATAGGAGAGGAATTTTACTTGAAAAAAACTATAGTATGCGCAGTGATTGTGGGTATTTTCGTTTTGCTAATATCGGGTAACTTTTTAGTGAAAAAAGTGTGGAGTTCAAATAATGATGATGCACAGTATATTGCATCTTTTATTGAAGAACATAAAGATGAAAAAAATAGTGCACTTCTAGTAAAGAGAAATGATAAAGTTGTTTATTCTGTAAATCCAAATGTTGTATTACCAGTTGCTAGTACGATGAAATTGATTATAGCGCTTGAATATACGAAACAAGTTACGGAAGGGAAAATTGATTCTTCTAGTTTCGTTTCCATTAATGATGTGAATCGGTATTATGTACCGAATACAGATGGTGGTGCGCAAGATAGATGGCAAAGGTACTTGGAAAAGAAAGGAAAGATAACTGAAGGAGCGGTTTCTTTAGAAGAAGTAGCAAAAGGAATGGTTAAGTTTAGTTCAAATGCAAATGCTGAGTACTTAATGGAAGTGTTAGGATTAGATAATATTAATCGGAATTTACAAAGTTTATCACTTCCTGCACATCAACCACTATTTCCAATCGTTTCATCTTTGTATATCCCGGGATATTTGCATAAAGAATTACATGTTCCAAAATATAAAATAGAGAAAAAGTTAAAAGAAATGTCTCAAGAGCAATATCGTGAATATGCGATGATTATTCATGAACGCTTAAAGAAGAAGGGACCATTATTACAGAAGGAAATTCCGCTTTATTTAGAGGAACGTTACGACAAAATTTGGTCAGATAGATTACCAGCAGCTTCTGCAAATGATTATATGGTATTACTTCAAAAGGCAAACCATAAAGGTGGCTTAACAGAAGCTGAAGAAAAAGTGTGGGCAAATATCGTTGAAACAGACATGAGTGCCAAGAAATACCGTAAAACATTTAGACATGCTGGGCAAAAAAATGGTTATACGCCATGGACAGTTACAAAAGCAGTTTATGCAATGGATAAACGCGGGAACTGTACAGAAATAGTGTTCTTAGCAAATAATTTAAATGAAGATGACAGCGCAGAAATACGGAAACATTTAGCAAACTTACATTTTCAAGTGTTGCAAAGTGATAAGTATGATGCGACTTTTATTAAATAAACTCGGTGCAGAGAGCACCGAGTTTATTTTTGTGTACAAGCACTTTTTTCCTATCTCTGGGTATGATGGGTAGTAATACTTAGGTGAAAGGGGAAAAGGTGATGAAACAAAGTAAAGAAGAGTTTATAAAGAGCGAAGGCGCTGATTTCCCTGGGAAAACATACGTGAATTGCGTATTACAACATGTATTTGAGTTTCAACGAAATTACTTATTGAAAGACATGTTTCAAGTGCATAAAGCGCATATTACAATGCTGACGGAAGAAAATTTAATGAAAAAGGAAGAAGCTAAAGTTATATTAAACGCACTAAAAAAGATAGAGGGAATTCCAAAAGATCAATTGCTCTATACAGAGCAGCATGAAGATCTCTTTTTTTTAGTGGAACATTTAATTTTTCAAGAAGCGAAATGCGATTTTGTAAGTAATATGCATATTGGTAGAAGTAGAAATGATATGGGTGTAACGATGTATCGCATGAGTTTAAGGAGATACGTACTACAATTAATGGAACATCATTTGTTATTGCAAGAAAGTATGCTGCAACTTGCCGATGATCATAAGGAAACGATTATGACAGCTTATACACATACACAACCAGCGCAGCCAACAACATTTGGTCATTATACGTTAGCGATTTATGATACGATGCAGAGAGACTTAGAAAGAATAAAACGAACGTACACACTTTTAAATCAATCGCCAATGGGAGCCGCTGCTCTTTCTACAACAAGTTTCCCAATTAAACGAGAGCGAGTTGCTGATTTACTTGGATTTACTAATGTAATTGAGAACTCATATGATGCTGTCGCTGGAGCTGATTATTTATTAGAGGTTAGCTCGTTACTTACGGTAATGATGACGAATACGAGTAGATGGATTCATGATTTCTTACTATTAGCGACGAAAGAATATGATGGTATTACTGTTGCAAGGCCATATGTACAAATTAGTAGTATTATGCCACAAAAACGAAATCCAGTTTCAATTGAACATGCCCGTGCAATTACGAGTAGTGCTTTTGGAGAAGCATTTACAGTATTTCAAATGATTCATAATACACCATTTGGTGATATTGTCGATACGGAAGATGACTTGCAGCCGTATTTATATAAAGGAATTGAAAAGGCTATTCGTGTATTTTGCATTTTGAATGCAGTCATTCGAACGATGAAAGTAGAAGAAGAAACGTTGAAAAGTCGTTCCTATAAACATGCAATTACGATAACGGATTTCGCAGATGTTTTAACAAAAAACTATGAAATTCCATTTCGGCATGCTCATCATGTAGCAAGTGTTATTGCGAATATGTCATTGGAACAGAAAAAGGAGCTACATGAATTATGTTTCAAAGATGTGAATATATACTTACAAGAAAAATTTAAAATACAATTATTAGAAAAAGAGTGGGAAGAAATTATATCGCCAGAAGCATTTATTCAAAAAAGAAAGGTGTACGGTGGACCGAGTAAAAAAGAAATGGAGCGCATGATTAAAAGTCGAAAAGAGTCATTTTGGAAAGAAGAAGAGGTATTTGAAAAGGAAAAACAGAGAGTTTTACAAGTCGAAAATGATTTAAATATATTAGTTTCGTATATTATTGAATCGTAAAAGAAGGATTTAATGAATTAATCGCCAATACTTTAATGAAACTATAAATAGAGAGAAGAGATTGTCGATGATTCAATTACGTGTATATGAAGAGATTGTTAATTTTAAAGAAGCGGTTACACCATTTTTAGAAAAAAATGAACAGGAAAATAATCTCATATTAGGTGTATTACAAATGGTACAACAACCGATATTTATGGGGGTAGTAAAACAAGAGGAAGAAATTACAATTGTATTTCTTCAAACAGAAGAAAAGAAACAAATTATTGTTGCTACGTCTGAAATGGTGGGAGAGGCCATCGTGGAACTTGCAAAAAAATTAGCGGAAGTATATCCGAATGTTCCTGGATTAATTGGTAATAAGAAAATTGTACAGAGATTAGCGGAAGAGATTGCCGTGTTAGAAAATAAGAAAACTACTATTGCAATGGAGCAAGGTATATATGAATTAAAACAAGTGAAGAAAAAGTGGAACGGAGATGGAGTCTTTAAAGAAGTAAGTAGTGATGAGCTACCAGTAATAGAACAGTGGATATACCAATTTTGCGAAGAAGTGAATCTTCCTACTACAAAAGAAGAAGCGGAACAAACCGCACATATATTAATTACTAATCGTCGTCTATTTGGTTTAGAAATAGACGGAAAACTTGTTTCTGTAGCTGCAAAAACACGCCCAACTAAAAATAATATAACAGTTAATTTCGTGTATACGCCGAAAGAAGAAAGGAAAAAAGGATACGCATCTAATTGTGTAGCGGCACTTAGTCAACGTATGTTAGATGAAGGATACAAGACAACTACGTTATATACTGATCTAGCGAATCCGACATCGAATAAAATTTACCAAGAAATTGGTTATGAACAAATTGCGGAGTCTATGCTTATATTTTTAGAGAAGTAGAACAAAAAGGCATGCTAATCTAGCACGCCTTTTTGTTATTCATCAATTCTAATAACCTCGCCTTGAGGGAAGTCTTCAGTTTCTAGTAAGTTACGAATAGCTTTTGCTACATATTGAGGTGATAATAGTTTTCCTTCTTCTTTTAATGTGATGAAGCGGTCTAAATTTGTGAAGTCTTCTTTATTTGTTTCACGAATTTGTGCTTGCATATTTGTATCAACAACACCAGGTGCAAAAGCGACGATTTTTACTGGGTATTCTTTTTCCCCTTCTTCAGTCGCTACGCACTGTGTAAACATATTTACACCTGCTTTCGTTGTACAATAAGCGCCCCATCCGAAATAAGGATTTTTTCCTGCGCCAGATGAAATATTTATAACGCGTTTATCTACTTTCCATTCTTTCGTATGTTTCATGAAAGTAGATGTAAGAATCATAGGTGCAAGTAAATTAATGTGAACGTTCGTAATGAATTGTTCGCTTTCTGCTTTTTCAATTGGTTTCATAGGTGCGAGTGTACCAGCGTTATTAATTAAATGAATAGATGATACAGTGTCTTCTTGAATAGATGAAATGATTTTGTTAAAGTTCGTTTCTAAATTATGTACATCTTGAAGATCTAAGGAGTGGAAAACACAATTGCTATTATATTGCTGTGCAAGTTTCGTAAGTTCTTTATTTTCTCTTCTAGAAATAGAGATAATACTCGTGTTTTCTTCTAACAATTGCGCGGCGATAGCCTCACCTAAACCTTGTGAAGTTCCTGTTATAATAACATAGCGCATAGTGTAGTAAGCTCCTCTCATACGTGCGGAATTTTGTTGGACAAAGTACATTGCATAGTTTGTCTACATTTTATAGTATAGAGCACTTTTTACTATAAATGAAATGAGATGATTACGTGCCTTTTTTGAATCGCTTTACGACAACAGTAACTGGTGCCGTCACGTTCACTGGGAACACGTTAGGACTTAGTCCCACATCGCCTGCACCAGGTAATATTTTTGGTACACTTGCTGTTTTTACAACGGTAAATACAGCGCTGCAAGTACCAGGGTTCCCAGCAGGTACAACGGATGACTGGCGATTGAATTCTTCAAGTGCAATTTTAAATCTTCCGGCAGGGAGTAGTATTTTGTATGCAGAGTTAGTTTGGGCAGGAACTTTCCGGACTGATACGGAAGATGTTTTACCATTTTTAAATGATAATATTACATTTACAACACCAGCAGGAACATTTTCTGTTACGCCAGATCCTGCTACCGCGCAGCAAGGCTCAGTAGGCAATCAGTTTTATTATGCTCGCTCTGCTAATGTAACGAATCTTGTTAGTGCGGGTGGGGCAGGAACTTATACGACAGGGGCCGTGCCAGCTACAAGAACTTCGGCTGATCCGACAATCAGTCGTTCAGCTGGATGGACGCTTGAGGTAGTGTATCAAAATGCAAGTTTACCACTTCGGAATTTGTCGGTATATGCAGGTCAAGAAATTATCGATGCTTCATCACCACCAGTTGATACTATCATTTCAGGATTTGCTACTCCGGGAACAGGAGCAGTTACAGGAAGAGTGCTCGTAACTGCTCAAGAAGGTGATTCCAACATTGTTGGAGATCAACTTCGCTTCGGCCCGAATGCAAATGCTACAATTGCATTATTCGGCCCGAGAAACCCTGCTAATAATTTCTTTCAGTCACAAATTTGTAACGACATTGGAGAGTTAGATACAACTGGAACGTTTGGAGAGTTGAATCAGCCGTTAGGGATAGCTTTGGCTGTCCGAAGACAAGGATGGGATATTACAAATGTAAATGCCACTTCATCATTAGTAAATAATCAAACGTCAGCAACAGTTCGATTCGTTACAAATGGAGATGGATACGCTGCAGCTGGTTTTGGTGTTCAAATTGATGCGACGGGTCCAATTATTAATCCTGTTAAATCAGTTGATAAAACAGTTGCAGGAGTTGGAGATATTCTCACCTATACAATTACTGTTCCGAATACAGGGACAGGAAGTGCAGATAACGTTGTATTACAAGACAGTATTCCAAACGGAACGACGTTTATAACTGGTAGTGTGACGGTAGGGGGAGTAGCGCAACCGAGCGCGAACCCAGCTAGTGGAATTAATTTAGGAACGATACCTAATAATGCGCAGAGAATTGTAACATTTCAGGTAAGGATCACGTCATTTCCAAATCCAAATCCAATTCCAAATCGTGCGGTGGTATCTTATCAATTCCGTCCTTTCGTAGGAAGCCCACTCGTTACAAGTACAGCTTCTTCAAATACAGTACAGACGATAATTAATCGTGCGAATGTAAGCTTACAAAAGTCTGTAGATTTGCAAACAGCAACAATTAATGACATATTAACGTATACAGTTAATGTGACGAATAATGGAAACATCACTGCGAACAATGTTATTTTTGTTGATAATATCCCTGCTGGAACAACATTTGTTCCAAATAGTGTTACGGTAAATGGAGTAGCGCGTCCAGGAGCAAATCCAGCAAGTAGTATTAATCTTGGGAGTATTAATGCCTCGCAAACGACTGTAGTCCGCTTTCAAGTTCGAGTAACATCTAATCCTCTTGTAAATCCAATTCCAAATCGTGCAAGTGCAACATTTACCTATACCCCAGTGCCTGGTCAAACACCAATTTCAGGTCAAGCGACAAGTAATACTGTATTTACTACAATTAATGTAGCTGATATAAGAACGCGAAAAACAGTAGATCGAGCTTTTGCAACTGTAAATGACGTTCTTACGTACACTGTTACAATTGAGAATACAGGAAATGTACTTGCGACGAATGTTGTTTTTCAAGATCCAATCCCAACTGGAACGACTTTTATCGTAAATAGTGTAACTATAGATGGGATTTCACAACCTGGAGCAAATCCGGCAACTGGGTTTACGATAGCAAATATTTCTCCAGGCGGAAGTAGGACGGTTACATTTCAAGTACGGGTTACATCTACGCCATCCGGAGGCACGATTGCGAATCGAGGAAATGTATCTGCTAATTTCGTTGTTATTCCGAATCAACCACCAGTGACGATTAATAGACAAACGAATACAGTTGTGACACAAGTTAATACAGGTGGTTTAAATGTAATAAAAGAAGTGAATACGACACAAGCGGCAGTAGGTGATACTTTAACATATACGATTGCCGTCCAAAATACAGGAAACGTTCCGTTAACAAACGTGTTTTTCCAAGACACTATTTCTCCCGCTGTCTCATTTGTTGCAAATTCTGTAACAATTAATGGCGTACCACAAAGTGGATTGAATCCAAATACAGGATTTTCTCTTCCGAATATTCCTGCGGCTCAAACAGTTGTAGTCACATTTGACGTATTAATTGTACAGGATCCAGAAAATGAAGATATTTTAAATCAAGCAAATGTAACAGCAAGTTTTCAAGTGGATCCGAGTGAACCACCCGTAACAATCAATGTTCCGAGTAACATTGTGAATACAACAGTACAATCAGGGAACTTTGAAGTTGTGAAATCAGTGAATACGGATGTTGCAACGGTAGGGGATGTTTTAGTATATACAATCGAAATCATAAACGCAGGTAGTGTACCAGCAACAAATGTATTTTTCCAAGATTCAATTCCACAAGGTACATTATTTATTGAAAACAGTGTCTTTGTGAATGGGGTCTTACAAGAAGGGGCAGATCCAGAATTCGGATTCCCATTAAATAATTTGCCTACTGGTGCGAGTGTAATTGTTACGTTTGAAGTATTAATTGATGACATTCCCCAAGGAAATAATGTCCTAAATAATGCGAATGTAACTGGAGATTTTCTTGTAAATCCCACAGAACCACCAATTACTGTAACGGTACCAAGTAATACTGTTATGACAGTCGTGAATTCTTCAGGGTTAAATGTGAGAAAGAGTGTAAGCGCTACTGAAGCAGGAATAGGAGATACGTTAACATATACAGTTCGTATACAAAATAGTGGAACGGTAGCAGCGACAAATGTATCATTTCTTGATCCAATTCCAGTTGGAACAACGTTTGTAACAAATAGTGTAACAATAAACGGAACATCTCAACCAGGTTTAAACCCAACAACTGGATTTCCACTTGCCAATATTCCAGTAGGAGGGATGGTAACAGTTGCTTTTCAAGTGACAATCACGAGTGTACCACCAAATAGAGTTCTTCCGAATACTGCGAATGTAACTGCGGATTTCCAAGTAAGCCCTCTCCAGCCGCCAATTACAATTGTAACGATTAGTAATATTGTTGTGACGCGAGTGAATGTAGGATCACTTAATGTAATGAAGAGTGTAAATACATCGCAAGCAGGAGTAGGAGATACGTTAACGTATACGATTCTTATTCAAAATACAGGAACTGTTCCTGCAACGAATATTATTTTTCAAGATCCAATTCCGTCTGGTACTGCCTTTGTAGCAAATAGTGTGACGATAAACGGAGTCGTGCAGCAAGGTGCGGATCCTATGGCAGGTTTCCCAGTACCAAATATTCCGGTCGGGCAAACATCTACGATTACGTTTCAAGTTACAGTGACGAGTGTTCCGAACGGTGGAAATATAAGAAACCAATCGAACGTTACTGCAAGTTTTCTTATAAATCCAGCAAACCCTCCAATAACGACTGTAACAAATAGTAATTTTGTAGTGACGCAAGTAAACACAGCACAGCTAAATATACAAAAATCTTCATCTGTACAACAAGCAGCACTTGGAGAAACTTACACGTATTCTGTAGTCATTCGAAATAACGGCACAGTAACAGCAACGAATGTTTCTTTTATTGATCCAATTGCTGCAGAGACAACATTTGTCGCAAATAGTGTAACGATAAATGGAGCGCCACAACCTGGATTTGACCCAAATGTTGGTTTCGCACTTCCGAATATTGCAGCTGGAACATCATTGACAGTAACGTTCCAAGTTATGGTAGTTGCACCGTCTACACGTGGAGCAGTATTAAATACAGCATCTGCTACAGCCACTTTTTTATTAAATCCTTTACAACCACCTGTAACAACATCGAATTCAAGTAATACAACGGTAGTTACAATACCGTTACCTCCTCCTGGTGAAGTAACAGCAACAAAAACAGTTGATGTTGCAACTGGGGCTGTTGGAGATGTATTAACGTATACCGTGCTCATTTCAAACGTAGGGATTATCCCTGTTACAGATGTATTCTTCCAAGATGTCATACCAGAAGGAACGACGTTTGTAGAAGGTAGTGTAACGATAGGTGGAGTGCAGCAACTTGGTTTAAATCCAGAAATAGGATTTACAGTTACGCCATTATTAATCGCTAGTGGAAGTATTGAGGTCACATTCCAAGTGACAATTACAGAAATTCCAGATAATGAAGTCATATTAAATGATGCGGACGTTACATTTACTTCACAACCAAATCCGCAGGAACCACCAATTACGGAAACGATATTAACGAATTTAGTCGTTACGACAATTAATATAGCGTTTATTTTTCCATTGAAACTAGTAGATAAGGAAGTAGCCACTGTAGGAGAAATATTAACGTATGATGTATTGATCTTTAATTTCGGAACAGTGCCAGCAACCAATGTTCAATTTATCGATACGACTTCTGCTGGTGTAGCGTTTATACCAGGAAGCGTGAGCATAAACGGGGTACCGGCACCAGGATTAGATCCTTTCATTGGTTTTACAGTTCCAGATATACCTGTAGATAGTTTTGCACGTGTCACATATCAAGAAGTGGTTACGAGCATACCAGAAGGTGGAACGATTGTTAACTTTGTAGACGTTACAGCGACATTTGCTGTAAGTGAAACAGAGCCGCCTATTACAGAAACAACGACAAGTAATACGACATTAACAGAAATTAATGAACCTGGTTTAAATGTTTTAAAATCAGTGAGTCAACCGGTTGTTGCAGTAGGCGATACAATCATATATACAACAGTCGTTCAAAATACAGGAACAGTGGTAGCGACGAATGTTCAATATAGCGATGTATTACCGGCCTCTATCACATTTGTACCAGATAGTGTAACGATAGACGGTGTGTTACAACCTGGGTTCAATCCGAACAATGGATTCCCGCTTCCAGATATAAATCCAGGTGAAAGTGTAGAAGTCACATTCCAAGTAACTGTTGTTAGTGTGCCAACAAACGGAACAATTGCCAATACGGCAAATGTAACAGGAAGTTTTGTATTAGTACCAGGAGAACCACCAGTTATAGTAACAGAGCCGAGCAATACAACACTTACTACTGTAAATAGAGGACAATTTAATGTTATAAAACAAGTAAATAGGGCTGCTACTCTCGTTGGAGATGTATTAACGTATACGGTTCAAATAACGAATACAGGAACAGTAACAGCTAATGATGTTCAGTTTATTGATATTATTTCAGCAGGAGCGTCATTTGTACCAAATAGTGTAACGATAAATGGAGCCCTGCAACCAAACTTAAATCCAATTACTGGATTTGGAGTTGGAGATATACCAGTTGGTGAAACGGTTATCGTGACGTTTCAAGCGATAGTTACAAACATCCCGTCATCAGGAACAATTACGAACGTTGCAAATATAACAGGAAGCTTTACTTTAGTACCAGGAGAGTCACCGGTTGTAGTAACAGAGCCGAGTAATACGACGATAACAAGAATAAATAGAGGGCGTTTTAGCGTTATAAAATCTGTAAATAAAGAAGCAACACGTTTAGGAGATACGTTAACGTATAGTGTGCAAGTTACAAATACGGGAACGGTAACAGCAACGAATGTCCAGTTTATTGATGTCCCATCACCTAGTTTAGAATTCGTTCCTGGAAGTGTACAAATAAATGGGATTCCGCAAGTAGGTTTAAATCCATTTGTAGGCTTTTCATTATCAGATCTTGCAGTAGGGGATAGCGTATTAATTACATTTGAAGTAAATGTAATCGCAGTTCCGCCGTCTAGTAGCATTATGAATACAGCAAGAGTAACGGGTGATTTCGAATTGATTCCAGGAGAACCTCCGTCTACAATTACAAATTCAAGTAATACGACGGTTACGCCGATAAATAGAGGCAGCTTAGAAATGCTAAAAGAAGTAGACCATTCAGTTGTTGGCGTAGGAGAAACGGTAACGTATACTGTTCGTATATTAAATACTGGTACTGCTGATGCAATGAATGTTCAATTTATCGATGTACTATCTCAGGAAGCTGATTTCGTACCAAATAGTGTAACGATAAATGGGGTTCCACAACCGGGGTTAAATCCGCAGATTGGATTTACGATACCAGATATTCCAGTTGGTGAGACGGCACTTGTAACATATGAAGCTACGATTACAAGTTTTCCGGATGGTGGAACAGTAGTAAATGTTGCTGGAGCGTTAGCAGAATATATTTTAGTACCAGGAGAGCCGCGAGTTACATTGATGGACACGAGCAATACAGTTATTGTAACGGTAAATACTGCAATCTTATTTGTTGCAAAAGGAGCAAACTTTGAAGTAGCGATGGTAGGGGATGTTGTCACTTACGGAATTGCCGTTATAAATGATAGTACAGTTCCTGTGACCAATATTGTGTTAACAGATATCATTGATCCGAATACGCTATTTATAAATGGCACGGTAACGGTAAATGATGTACCTTTTCCATTCGCTAACCCGAATACTGGTATTCCGTTAGGTGATTTTCAGCCAAATGATGCAGCAATTATTAATTTCCAAGTTGTCATAACAGGAGAACAAATAAATAATTTAGTTACAAATACTGCTACAGCGAATGGGCTCGCAACTGTAAATCCGAATGAGCCGCCAGTAGTAGTTGAAGGTGATAGTAATACAGTTGTTATCTCGTTTATTCCTCAAAATGTCTCAACGACAGTCGTAAAAACGGCAGACCATCAAACAGCAACGATTGGAGATGTTATTACGTTTACGACAGTTATTACAAATACGGGGGATACAGCAATACAAAATATTCGTTTTCAAGATATGTTAGATAGTAGTGTTCGATTTGTCCTTGGAAGTGTAACTGTTGATAATACGCCAGTGTCAAATGTAAATCCAGTATCAGGATTTCTTATAGGAAGTTTAAATCCGGGTGAGGCACAGACAGTTTCGTTCCAAGTAGTAGTGGAGAGAGCACCAAGCGGTTCAGGGAATTATATAAACCAAGCGAGTATTCGTTTCGAACATCAAGTAGGCACAGTATTGCCACCTGTTACACAAATGGTAGAAAGTAACATAGTTGTCATTCCATTTGTTCCAACGATAGAACAAATTTGTGAAACGAATCTTAATTGCTTAGGGAAAATTCCTTTTCAATGTTCTCCGTGTAATCATTTGCAAATAAATAAAAAATAAATACAGAAAGAGCATCCGGAAAAAAGGATGCTCTTTCTGTATTGATCATGTAGATTCTTTTTTGGGTGAGGTGAAAAATTCGTCGATTTTGTCGGAGAGTAGTAATGGAATGGCTCCTTTTATAACAGAAATGTCCCAGTCCCACCATGCGAGATTCTCTAGTTTGTCAATCGTTTCTTGCGGGAAACGATATCGAACAAATTTTGCAGGATTACCAGCTACAATTGCATACGGGGGTACATCTTTTGTAACAATGCTCCTGGCGCCGATAATGGCCCCGTTACCAATTGTAACACCAGATAAAATGCAGGATTGATAACCAATCCATACATCATTGCCAATTACGATATCACCTTTTGAAGAAGGGTGACCAGTAATATGTGCTCCTTCATCAAAAAGTGCATTAAATGGATAAGTTGTTATCC
The DNA here is from genome assembly GCF_022663835.1 of Bacillus cereus group sp. BfR-BA-01347. Lineage (NCBI taxonomy): Bacteria > Bacillati > Bacillota > Bacilli > Caryophanales > Bacillaceae > Bacillus > Bacillus cereus group sp. BfR-BA-01347. Next base: position 122,249 of record NZ_JAKUGG010000006.1, read on the forward strand.
AGTCTGCTCGATGTTCACCGCCAAGTATGAAAACGACTTCTTCTGCTAAGGAACAAAACTTACCTATTTTTAATTTTGTTTCATCGTTCCAAGAAAAAATGGTTGGCCCTACTTTACTATAAGTATAATCACCAATATCATATTTATTATATTCAGGTTTTTGATTTAAATATAACATGCTTCTTCAGCCTCCTTTCTCAATTAAGCGATACGTATGGAATATTATATGCAAGATGTAGTAATGTGAACTGTATTAATAGGTGAAATGAACAAAAGGGAGTGGGATGTATGCGATACGAAATGGGTTTATATAATAAACCGTTTCAGTCAATTCAATCAGGAAAAAAAGTATATGAAGTACGCCTATACGATAAAAAACGTCAACTAATAAACAAAGGCGATGAAATCGTATTTACGAATCTTACGACGACGGAAATGATGACGGTAAAAGTAACGGAAATAAAGCGATACGAGAGCTTTAAATCTATGTATGAACAAATTGATAAAAAATTATTGGATTGTGAGAATGATAGTTTAGAGGAAATGTTAGAAAGTACATACAAAATATATACGAAAGAACAAGAAAAAGAGTGGGGAACAGTCGCGATTCGTATTGAGGAAATAAAATGATAAGAAATCGCGGGGCGGCTATCATTGTACAGGAAGGGAAAATTGCTCTTATAAAACGTATTCGAGAAGAGGAAACATATTATGTTTTTCCTGGCGGAGGGGTTGAGGAAGGTGAAACGCCTGAAGAGGCAACGAAAAGAGAGGTATATGAAGAATTAGGGCTACATATAAAAGTGGAGCACCTTATTGCAAAGGTAAAATATAAAGGAAATGAATATTATTATGATGCCTATATTACAGGCGGAGTGTTCGGAAGTGGAACAGCTGAGGAATTTCAGCGGGAAGGTAGAGGAAGTTATATTCCGTTATGGCTACCGATAAACGAGTTGGAAAAAGTGAATATAAAGCCTTATGAAGTGGTCGGAAATATATTTAATCATTATAAAATATAACGTCTGACAACATACAAAAAAAACCATTGACATAGGCTTCTGATTTAAGTATTGTATTCGAGTATGTTTATAATCAGGAGGTTTATATGAGCAATCAAACTACTACACATCATGTGAAAATGACAACAGCGGATCCATCTGGAATTGGTCTATTTGGATTAGCGATGGTAACACTTGTAGCATCATCTCAAAAGTTAGGCTTAACAGATGGCGTTTCACTTGTATTACCGTGGGCAATCTTTTTAGGAGGATTTGCACAAATCTTTGCTTGCATTCACGATGCAAAGCATAACAATACATTCGGTACGACAGCATTTGGTGCGTACGGCCTATTTTGGTTAGGTGTTGGAATGACTTGGTTAATTCAACTTGGAGTATTTGGCGAAAAATTAGCACAAGCTGCAGATTCAAAACAGCTTGGTGTAGCCTTTATCGGATATTTGATTTTCACAATCTTTATGACGATTGGTGCAATGGAAACACATAAAGTATTATTTATGATCTTTGTCCTTATTGATTTCTTATTTATTGGTCTTTCATTAAGTACTTTAGGTGTTATGCCGCACGCAATGCATAATTTAGCAGCATATTCTGAACTTCTTATTTCATTATTATCTTTCTATGGTTCAGCAGCAGCAGTGTTAAATACACACTTTGGAAAAGTTGTTTTACCAGTAGGAAAGCCTTTTGGTATTTTTAAAAAGTAATAAAAAAGCACAGATGATTGTATAGTCATCTGTGCTTTTTTATTTATCCCGCTATTTGCCGGACAGTAAGACCCCCCACCTCAAAATTCAGTGGAAGCAAAGAAGTTAGGTGAGGGCCCTGCTGCCCGTAAAAGTCCGATTGGTTCAACTAATAATGAGTGGGGGATGAACAAAACTCCTACTCATTAAAGTTTCACTTTATTTGAAATAAGTAATGTAAATAAAAGTAGAAAAAATCAATTGAAATTGATTCTCATTATTAATATAATGAGAATGAGAATCATTTATTGTAAGAGGGGGATGCCGAAGTGGCGAAAATTTTAATAGCTTATGCAAGTATGTCAGGAAATACAGAGAGTATTGCTGATTTAATAAAAGTTAGTTTAGATGCTTTTGATCATGAAGTAGTATTGCAAGAGATGGAAGGCATGGATGCTGAAGAATTATTAGCTTATGATGGAATCATTTTAGGATCTTATACGTGGGGAGATGGTGAACTACCATTTGAAGCGGAAGATTTCCATGATGACTTAGAAAATATAGATTTATCAGGGAAAAAAGTAGCGGTATTCGGATCAGGAGATACGGCGTATGAACTGTTTTGTGAAGCGGTAACGATATTTGAAGAGAAACTTGTAGAACGTGGTGCAGAGCTTGTACAAGAAGGATTGAAAATTGAATTAGCTCCAGAAGATGAAGAGGATGTTGAAAAATGCAGTAATTTTGCAATTGCATTTGCTGAGAAGTTCTAAGAATGGGAGTGTCAACGTGGAGACAATGTTAAGTGCAACTGCTATTACAAAGTTAAGAGATGGAAAACTGTTGTTAGCTACTACATATAATGGCTTATTTATTGAACAAGACGGAGAATGGAAACGAATTTTAAATGGTTTTCAAAAACGAATTAGGGATTTACATAGCGAAGATAATGTAGTTTATGGTGTAGGTGACGAAGGGATTTTTATTCGTAGTATGAATGGTGGAGAGAACTGGACAATTCAGCGTTTTCCAACAAAAGCAACGAGTTGGAATGTATGTAGCAATGTACAAGGAACTGTCATTGCTCATGGAGAAAAAACGCTGTATCTTTCTAATAATTTCGGTTCGACATGGGAGACTATTCATCCGTTTCTTGAGTATGGCAGTGCGGCACCGTCTATTCGATCGTTATTTTTATATAAGCATTACTTATTTATTGGTACGAAAATACATGCTAAATATGGTGGTGTTTGGCTCTTTGATTTGAAGACACGTAAATTAAAGAGGATTAAAATTGCGATAAATCAAATGATCTCCGCGTTGACTTTACACAATTCTTATTTAGTAGCGGCAAGTGGATCGTGCAAGGGAGTTAGCGGGAATATTTCTTATTGTAAAATAGATGAAAGTATTGCGAGTGAAAAAATATATTGGCATACATGTCAAAGTGAGCAGAAAGCAAGTAGTTATTTAGACTTAAGTGTAGATCAACATGTTTTATATACAACTTCAACACAAAATAAGGCGGGTATTAGTAGTGTGTGCCGTGTGCTTCTTGACGAAGGTATTGTTACAGTATGTGATTCAGTTAAAGGGCACGGATGGCGCATTGTTAATCAAAAAGATGGTTATGTAGTAGCCGGATCAGGCGAATTAAAAGCAATGCAGTGGGAACGAAAAATAATTTAAGAAAAAAACTTTACTTTTATTATATTGATATGATATAGTATATTTAAACCATTTTACTTTTAATAATATAGAGATTTAAATGAGCTGTAACTTCCGAGGAGGATAGCAATGTTAAATCTCCTCAGGGGTTGCAGTTTTTTAATATCTGGCTTATTATTGTAAGGTGGTTGAAAATGAATATGTACATATAGGTACATTGTAGGAGGATTTTTTTCATGCAAAACGGTAAAGTAAAATGGTTTAACTCAGAAAAAGGTTTCGGTTTCATCGAAGTTGAAGGCGGAGAAGACGTATTCGTTCATTTCTCAGCTATCCAAGGCGAAGGCTTCAAAACTTTAGAAGAAGGTCAAGAAGTTACTTTCGAAGTAGAACAAGGTAACCGTGGACCTCAAGCTACTAACGTAAACAAGAAGTAATTTTTGAAAAAAGAAGGGCTCGCCCTTCTTTTTTTTTGCATTTTTATAGATGTCCTCCTACTTACATATCATAACAAGACTGAATTTTCATTTATTTTTTTGGGTATTTTTGTATAAAGTACATGAATAAATAAATACTGAAAATAAAGTGTTTGTGTGAAAAGGAATTTAGAAAGAGGTAAATAAATTGAAAAACGCTACACATTACATTGTGTTTGATATTGAGAGGAATTTCAGACCGTATAAATCAGAAGATCCGTCAGAAATAGTTGATATCGGAGCTGTAAAAATAGAAATAGGTACAATGAAGATAATCGAAGAATTTTCGGAGTTAGTAAAACCAAGTGCACGATTAACTCGTCATACAACAAAATTAACCGGTATTACGAAGAAAGATTTAATGGGTGTAGAAAAATTCCCTCAAATTATAGAGAAATTTATTCAGTTCATCGGCGAAGATTCTATATTTGTTTCATGGGGAAAAGAAGATTATCGTTTTCTATCTCATGATTGTACATTACATGGTGTTGAATGCCCAAGTATAGAAAAAGAAAGTAGAATTGATTTGCAAAAATTTGTTTTCCAAGCATATGAGGAATTGTTTGAACATACGCCAAGTTTACAATTTGCGGTAGAACAGCTCGCTTTAACGTGGGAAGGGAAACAGCACCGTGCTTTAGCAGATGCCGAAAATACAGCAAATATACTTCTTAAAGTGTATAGTGAGAGAGATATTAATAAGCGATACAAAAGACATGGTGAACTTGAACTTGTAAAAAACGGAAAACTAACAGAAAAAGCGAAAAAAAAGATGCGAAAATGGGTGTTTAAAGAACTAAAGAAAGATACAGAACGCCTTTTTGAATGGAGTACATTTGAAAGTAGTGACACGTGGGAAAGTATAACGGAAAGATATTATATAAGTGAAAATACAGTAGAACTGCTGAAAAAACATTTTCGTACGGCGGTTAGAAAAGCGGAAAGGCAGATTAGATACTTGGCTGAAATGGAGGAGAATACAGAGGTTAAATGAATTTCTTCTCCATCTCTAACTACATACATGTAATAACAGCGTATTGATATTAAATAGGCATCAACTTGTTGTTGTGATTGCGCATTATAATGGCTTAGGGAGTGTTAAGATGTAATAAGAGTTTTAAACCGTATTAATAAAATAAAAATATATATAAAGAAAAGAGTGTAGTTTAATGGAAACAATCTTTAACATTTTAACTGTTTTAGTTTTTGGGATAATATTTACCACACAATTAGCATTAACTACACTTTCTTTCATAGTAAAGAAGAATTGGAAAAAACTTAATATCTCTTTAAGTTGTGGTGTATTAAAGTTTAAAATAGAAGAGTAAGATTGAGTTTTGTACAAGGGAGGTGTGGTAGTGGTAGACTTGGATATTAAAGATGTCACAGTAAAGATGGAATTAAACGGTGTCTTTTGGAATGAGGATGGGATTGCTGAAATGAAGGTGACTACAAAAGAAGAGCATTCTTTTATTCTTCGTCTAGTAGTTGATTTAGAAAGTAAAACTATTAGGGCGACGAGTGCGGAAATAGTGAATGGATTCTGCCCTCTGTGCAAACAGAAAAAGGACGAATGTAGTGAACTTAATGACTTGCAAAACAAAATGGAAATTTTAGAAGAAGCCTACGATTGGGTAAGAGAACATCCGGAATATCGTTTTCAATTATCTTTTTACGAGTACAATAAATTTGAGGTAGTGAAGTGAAGTTTTAATTTTGAGAACATACATAGTGACTAAAAGGAACAACATAAAAAACTTATAGAAGGGTTTAATCAACTAGAAATATTGAAGCAGATATCTTTAATGGAAATACGCTTGTATAACAAGGAAAGAATCTACTTGATTCTGCAACAAATTTCATCTTAGATTAAAAAATTTTAAACATAAACATATTTTGCTATAAAGCAGAGCAACCGATTCTTAGTAGAATCGGTTTTTAATATAAATGTCAACTAAGTCTAAAATAAAAGAGCGCTTGTTAAAAGCGCTCAGTAAAAATAGTTATATGGAAGTATTTATTCAATACCGCTCGGATCAAACGAATACTGCTGCTTATTCTCAATCCGCTCAATCACATCTTGCAGCTCATCTGGCTTCAGAAACTCAATAGGAGAGAAGCCTTTTTCAAACGTAAGTGTGTCTGCTTCAATCATAAGTACATATCGGTCATTTACCTTCGCAATATGTATTTGATCCCCGAAATCAGCAAGCAGGGCCTTTACAGAGATATGGTCTGCTTTTAGCTTTAATTCCACTTCAGGAGCGTGCTCGACGATTTGAGCGGTTGCTTCCATTACCTCTTCGGTTGAAAATTGTTCCATAATTTCGCGTTTCGGACTGGCAGCCCATACTTCCATCGCTTGGTCGAATTGTTCGCGTTCTTCCGTACCTTCTTCAAATACATCTTCAATTTGGTCGTATACCATGTCCATTACCTGTGTTTTCATAATTTCAGGCATAGAGCGTTCATATTCGACAAATTTTAAGAAGTCTTCGAAGTAGCGGGCATGTGATGCTTGGTGTATTTTTAGTTCGCCTACTTCAACCATACCTTCTTCAGGCATGTACGGATATTGGATAGATTTCATATTCTTTGTTGTGATGGCCATTTCAACGTTACGAATCAGTGTTGATTCATCAGAAATAGAAGCCACCTTTGGTTCGAAGTCACATTTCATTACGAATACGAATGGATCATCAAAGTATTTGCGTAGTTTTGCCTGTGCAATTAAAAATACACCTCCGCGTACAGCGCTTGTGTCAAGATATGTATAAACGAGAGGTTCGCTCATATCTTTAAAGCTTTCCTTTGTTTCTGCAAAGCGAATACGATTAAAAAGGTTGTAATGAGGGTTTGAATCCAGTTCGTGTCCTTCTTCTACAATAAAGCGACCAATCTTTGTTGGGGCTTGTTCTGTTTTTGCATGACGTTCTACTTTTCGCTTTGATATTTTTAATAACTCACCATTCAAAAATTCTTTTAATGAGCTATCTTCATATTCTTCAGCGTCTAAAGTTTGAAAATGTTTGTAGCGTTTATCAACTGCTTCACCTTTTCCTTCTACTTGTACAACATAAAAGGAAAGATAATTTATTTCAAAATCCATATTTATCACCTTGTTTCATTTCATTAACTCTTATCAGTATAGAGATGGAAAAAACTTTCGTCAATTTATATAAGGAAGGGGGAGCCCCTTCCTTATATAATTTTTATTTTCTCGATTAAAATCCGTCTTCTAATGCTGCGAATGGAATGTTTAGTCTGTTTTCTACTGTGCGTAAACGTTGGTTTAAGCGGTTTAGTCTACGTGTATGGCGCTCAACTGTATTTTCTAGTCGACGTACTCTTTGTTCAAGCTCATTTACGCGTCTTTCTAATTGACGATTTCCAGTGCCAGGAAAAGAGATTGGAAGTTGGAATTGTCTATTTTGGTCATATGAATTCGTTTGCTCTGCTTGATCTATATAAGATTGGTATTGTGCTTGTAAGTCATACTGTGGTTGTTGGTACGCATATTGATTATATGGATCATATGGATTGTAGGGATACATAATAACATCCTCCATTTCTTTAAAATAGGTTGAATTCACCATAATGTATGTGCAAAAGCGGAGCGGTGACACGGCAAATACCTATTTATATTGAGGGATTTCTCTTTATCGTGCTATTTGCTGGGCAGTAAGACTCCCACTGATTAAAGTTTCACTTTATAAAAAATAGCTTGAGGGTTTTTAATTTGTATTTCTTTTGGTTAATGGTATATACTGGATAAAAGGGGAGTTTACATAAAAGTTACAATTCTATCAAGCTCAAACTTTTATGTAAATATGTATAGACATTTGTAAAAGAAAAGAGTAATTTATATAGAGTGAAAAATAACTTGTAACATTTTATAAACATATTGTAAAATGATTGTAACAAAACATACATAAAAATGAAATAAATACATAATAGTGATGTTGGGGAAAGGGAGAGAGTATATTGTTCCGTAAAGTAAAGGGTATATTAGTTGGGGTGTTATGTGTAGCTATAATGAGTGGCTGTGGTGCAAAAGTAAGTGATGTTGCATTGGTAAGTGATATTGGTGGGCACACTGTAGAGGCTAAAGCAGAAGTGCAGAATACTATTAGTTTAGTTGATGGTCGAACTGGTACTGAAGTGAAAAAATTAGATTTATCTAGTTTAGGCTATTTTGAAGATGAAGCGAAATTTAAAAAGTCTGTAACAAAGGTTGTTGGTGAGATTGGAAAAAGCGTCGACAAAAAAATGGTTCCTTCACGTATAGCACTTGATGGAAGTTGGCAAGAAGGAAAACCTTCTTATGAATTAATGGAAAAAGAATTAGTAGATAAATTGTTAAATGTTGGTATGTGGGATGCTACGTATCAGTTGCCGATCGTGGAGAAAAAACCAGTCGCAACATTAAGTGATGCGCAAGGAAATGGTACGGTAATTGGTAGATATGAAACGAACTTAGGTGGTTCAACAGGTGGCCGTATTGAGAATATTCGTTTGTCAGCAGCGAGCATAAATGGAGTTGTGCTAGCAAAAGGAGACCGTTTCTCTTTTAATTCATTAATCGGTGATACAACACCAGATAAAGGATATCAATTAGGGAAAGAAATAGTTGATGGTAAATTAGTAGATGGATATGGCGGTGGTGTTTGTCAAACATCTTCAACTTTATACAATGCAGCAGATCAAGCTGGCCTGAAAATGGTGGAGAGAACTACACATTCTAAAACGGTAGGTTATGTTCCACAAGGAAGAGATGCTACAATTGCATATCCATATTTAGATTTAGTATTTGAAAATACGAATGATGCACCTGTGAAGCTTTATATGGGCATTCAGGGTGGAAAGCTAGTTGCTGAAGTACATAAAATGAGATAAGAGTTAAAAAGCCACCTTTTCTAAAAGTTAAAATGAAGTGCACCCCAATTGTTAGACACAGTCTAACAATTGGAGGTGCATTTTTTATTATGAAAATAAAAATGTATGTAAATTCTGACTTTTATTATTTACATAGGATGATTTTACTTGTATCCTTCATAGTAACGGTTATATGTAATGGGGAAATATAGGGATAAGGAGATGAAGTTATTCATGGTACAAATTCATCCGAAAACACGTATTGGTCATGTTGAATTTAAAGTGAAAGATTTAGAGCGTCAAATTGCTTTTTATGAAAATGTTGTAGGCTTAGAAGTAATTAAGCAAGAGGAAAATAAAGCATATTTATCTGGAAAAGGTGGAAAGAACGCGTTACTTGTTCTTGAAAAGTTAGAGGAAGGGGTACTGCAAGAACCGCGTACGACTGGTATATATCATGTAGCCTTTTTAGTTCCGACTCGTGAAGCTTTTGCTTCTGCGCTATTTGGGGTTCTTCGTAATAAGAATGTAATTGACAGCCCGGCTGAGCAAGAAGGGCGTTATACATATTCAAATGAAATTTTACCAATTTCAAGGTTTAATAGTGCAAGTGATCATACATATAGCGAAGCTTTTTATTTGCAAGATTTAGAGGGGAATGGTATTGAAATTTATGCAGACCGTCCGCGCGATCGATGGGGAGAAGGGCCAGGAGGAAGTACACCACTTGATTTAAAAGAATTGGCAACACTTGTTGATTATGAGTTTGCTGGTTTGCCTGCTAATACTGTCGTTGGGCACGTACATTTACGAATAGCTAATGTAGAGAAATCACATGAATTTTATGTGGAAACAGTAGGTTTTGAAGTACAACAGCGTGAAGAGGATTGCTTATTTATTTCAGCAGGGGGATATCATCACCATATTGGTGCAAATACGTGGAACGGAGTAAACAATCCACATCCACCAGTACATGCAACTGGACTAAAGGTATATGCGATTGTACTACCGCATAAAGAAGCATTAGATGAAGTGAAAGAAAGATTAATAGAAAAACAACATGAAATAAATGAAACTACAAATGGGTTTGCGGTGGTAGATCCAAGTGGTATTACAGTGCAGTTTGAAATAGAAGCAGTGTAAAAGAAGCGAGAAAGTGTATAATCACTTTCTCGCTTTTTTGTGATCATTCATAGCTCAATCCAATATCTTCTTACTACATTCCCATCTTCCTCAGTGAAATCATCATTACGAATCCCGCCGTTATGTAAAATTGTTTTTTCAGAAGCGGTATTCACTGCGTCGCAAACGACAAGTACTTTCGTGATGTCTAATTCCTTCGTTTTTTCTAATGATAATGCTAGTAACTTCGTAGCATAACCTTTTCTTCTTTCAGAAGGGCGAATGCCATAACCAATATGACCGCCAGCGTTAAATAAATGTTCGGTTAAACTATGACGTATATTAACAACTCCCACAATTTTATTTTCATCTGTAACAAGCCAATATGTAGAGTCTGGTACCCAAGTTTCAGGGATATTTATTCCGTTATGCGCATCGAGAAGTTCTTGAACCATAGCTGGGAAGTTGGCAGGATTTTTTGAGATAACCCACGGGATCATTTTTTCATCGCTATCTTTCCATTCGTTATAGAAATCTAAGTATTCTTCTTGTAAATCAGTAGTAGGTGTAAGTAACGAGACGTTCATTGTTAGTAAGCTCCTTTATTTATGTAGTTTTTATAAAAAATTATGACACAAAATGAAAGCGTTTTCCGGAATTTCTCAACCTAATTTCATGTAATCCACCTTTGGTTTTTTAGAAAATTAGTGAAGGTTTAAAATTAGGAGTTATTTATTTTATGTTAATATTTAAAATATTAACATAAAACGGTCGGAGTATTAAGTTTATTTTAGTGATATTCTTTCATATTGATAAGTGGATATTTGTGATAATTTTTGTTTTATCTATCTATAATGAATGAAAGGGGGAAGTGCCCGTGAGTGTAGATTTTGATTTTATTATACGAATCGGTGTTGCTGGCTTGTTAGGAGCAATGATTGGTATTGAAAGAGAAATTCGATCGAAAGAAGCTGGATTAAAGACTCATTTCCTCGTAGCGGTAGGAAGTGCGTTAATAATGGTTGTTTCGAAATATGCCTTTTCAGATATTGTGTATGAAGAGCATACGTCTCTAGACCCAAGTCGGATTGCAGCGCAAGTCGTTAGTGGAGTTGGTTTTTTAGGTGCAGGCACAATTATTATTCAAAAGCAGGCGGTGAAAGGATTAACGACCGCGGCTGGTTTATGGGCTACTGCCGGCATAGGATTAGCAATTGGAGCAGGAATGTATGTAGTAGGCATTGGAGCGACGATTCTCGTTTTAATTGGTTTAGAAATTGTAAGTCGTATTTTTAAGGTGCAATTTTTATTTCCACAAAATATTACAGTGCAAATGTTTGTAAACAAACATGAAGCGGTACAACAAGTATTGGAAACACTACAAGTGAAAGGCATCCCAATACTCTCATATGAGGTGGAAGCTTCACAGCAAGGTACAGAAACTGTTTATAAGATAGGGATGCAACTGAAAAATATATCGTCAGAAGAACAGAATGAGTTTATTCAGCATATGCAAACATTACCGGAAGTTACGTTTATAAAGTTAAAATCATAGTGTTGAAAATGAGGATAGATGTAGCAGGAATTTTGCTATTATCTATCTTTTTTTGATATAAAATGTACGGAAAGTCAAGCGTTAATTTTACATGGAATGAATACATGTGTGAACGTTACCTTATTTTTTCTCAATACAGGACATAAAGTGAAAATAGTAAAATAATGGAGCGGGACACTAAAAATGTAAGGTAGGGGAGAGCATGAAAGGCTATTCAAAGAAAATGTTAGTAGGGGTAAGTTTTGCTAGTTTAATGTTAGGGAGTTTTCAAGGGGGAAGTTTGGCAGAAGATACTAAGGGAGAGCAAGTTTCTTATCGAAATGTGCTCAAAATGGAGCCAGTCGGTGTACAACTACTAGTACAAGAATTAGCTCATTCATCGAAAGTGCTCGAAAGCAAGTCTTTTGAGAAAAGGCTACAATTTGCCGATTTATCACAAAGACCACCTGAGGTGAAAAAAGAAAGTAAGCAATTAGCTGTAGCGAAAACTTATACAATTGCTGAATTAAATCAATTAAGCAATCAGCAGTTAGTAGATTTACTTGTAACAATTGATTGGGAGCAAATTACGGGGCTATTTCAGTTTAATACAGACAGTCTAGCATTCTATCAAAATGATAGTAGGATGCAGGCGATTATTGATAAATTGAAGCAGCAAGGACAAGCCTATACGAAGGATGATTCAAAAGGGATTGAGACATTAGTGGAGGTATTACGTTCAGGATTTTATTTAGGATTTTATAATTCGGAACTTAGTAAATTAAATGAACGGGGTTATCATGATAAATGCTTACCCGCATTAAAAGCGATAGCTAACAACTCAAATTTCAAGCTGGGTACATTAGAGCAAAATAGAGTGGTATCATCATACGGAAAGTTGATAGGAAACGCTTCGAGCGATGTGGAAACGATAACATCGGCTGCAAAGATTTTTAAACAATATAATGATAATTTTTCTACATTAGTAGATAATCTTTCAGCTGGAAATGCTATTTACGATATTATGCAAGGTATTGATTACGACATTCAATCGTATTTGTACGATACGAGGAAAGAACCGAAAGATACAGTATGGTATCAGAAAATAGATAGTTATATTAATGAACTAAGTCGTTTTGCATTAATGGGAACGATTACAGAAAAAAACGGTTGGCTTATTAATAATGGCATTTATTATACAGGTAGACTCGGTATGTTCCATAATACAGGAACGAAAGGGTTACAAGTTGTAACAGATGCGATGAAAATTTACCCGTATTTAGGGGAGCAATATTTCGTAGCTGCTGAGCAAATCGCAACGAATTATGGCGGAAAAGATGCAAATGGTAACGTGGTGAATTTAGATCAAATAAGAGAAGAGGGAAAGAAAAAATATTTGCCAAAAACGTATACGTTTGATGATGGGGCAATTGTTTTAAAAGCTGGAGATAAAGTGACAGAAGAAAAAGTAAAACGTTTATATTGGGCGGCAAAAGAAGTGAAGGCACAATTCCATCGTACGGTTGAAAGTGATCAACCTTTAGAAAAAGGAAATCCTGATGATGTATTAACGATGGTTATTTATAATAGCCCAGCAGAATATCAATTTAATCGTCAATTGTACGGTTATGAAACGAATAACGGTGGTCTTTATATAGAAGGAACAGGTACGTTCTTTACTTATGAGCGTACGCTAGAAGAAAGTATTTATAGTTTAGAAGAATTATTCAGACACGAGTTCACGCATTATTTACAAGGTAGATATGAAGTACCAGGGTTATGGGGACAAGGGAAAATATATGAAAATGAAAGGTTATCTTGGTTTGAAGAAGGGAATGCTGAATTTTTTGCAGGGGCAACGAGAACGGATAATGTTGTACCGAGAAAGAGTATTATAGGAGGATTATCTTCAAATCCAGCAGAGCGTTATACGGCAGAGCGAACGTTAAATGCAAAGTATGGAACGTGGGATTTCTATAATTATTCCTTTGCTTTACAATCGTATATGTACAATAAGAGATATGATATGTTCGATAAAATACATGATCTTATTAGGAAAAATGATGTAACAGCATATGATGCATATCGCTCTACATTAAGTAAAGATGCGAATTTAAATAAAGAATATCAAGATTATATGCAAATGCTAGTTGATAATCGTGAGAAATATAATGTGCCATTAGTATCAGACGATTATTTAGCGAATCATGCATCGAAGCGAGTTTCAGATATTGCGGCAGAAATAACAGCGGAAGCAAAATTGAAAAATGTATCAGTGAAGAAAAATAAATCACAGTTCTTTAATACATTCACACTACAAGGAACATATACAGGAACTACAGTAAAAGGAGAATATGAAGATTGGAAAACAATTACACAAAACGTTAATGATACGTTAAAACGTTTAAGTGCAAAGGAATGGACAGGCTATAAAACAGTAACAGCATACTTCGTAAATTATCGCGTGAATGCATCAGGACAATTTGAATATGATGTTGTGTTCCACGGTATTAATACAGAAGAAGGTGCAGAGAATAAAGCACCAGTTGCAGTTATAAACGGTCCGTATAGTGGAAATGTAAATGAAGCAATTTCATTTAAAAGCGACGGATCAAAAGATGAAGATGGGAAAATTACTTCATATAAATGGGAGTTTGGTGATGGAGCAGTAAGTAATGAGCAAAATCCAATTCACGTATATACAAAAGAAGGAACGTATACGACGAAATTAACGGTAACAGACGATAAAGGAGCAACTAATACTGCTACAGCGACTGTAACTGTTCAAAAGAAAGAAGATAACAGTGTAGAAAAAGAACCGAATAACTCATTCCAAACAGCAAACAAACTGCAGTTAAATCAAGTTTTACGTGCTAGTTTAGGAAATGGCGATACAAGTGACTTCTTTGAAATTAATGTGGAGACTGCTAAAAATCTTCAAATTAACGTAACGAATGAAAATAATATTGGAATGAACTGGGTACTTTATTCTGAAGCAGATTTAAATAATTATGTTACGTATGCTCAGCAACAAGGGAATAAACTAGTAGGTAGTTACTACACGTATCCTGGAAAATATTATTTACATGTGTATCAGTATGGCGGGGGGACAGGGAATTATACGGTGGAAGTGAAGTAGTAAAAGGGTAGTTGCCTTTTTCAATGAATGGAAAAAGGTCTGTACTTTAATGAAAAAACAACTGCAGGAAATGTCCCTAATGATAATAACAAATTAAGTGTCGCGAGATATTATATTTACATTAAACAAGTCTAATCAGTAAATGAGATAAAATCGATGAACTAATATTTCATCACGATGTAAGAAAAGTTATAAATATTAAGTGTTTTTAATTGAATTAAACTAAAGGATCAGAGTATATCTGTAACAATAGATAAGCTCTGATCCTTATTAGTTTTAATTAACACACATAAATTTAAGATAATTAATAAATAAGCTAGCTAACGGGATTCTTAAAATGCGCTTATGTAATTAACTAAACAGAAAATTGTTATCACGTTAGCAAGGGATACTAATAGAAAAGCGTGTCCCTTTCCCTAATTCACTCTCTATTTCTATATCTCCGTTTAATTCTCTAATAATACTATAAGCAATCATAGTACCAAGCCCAGTTCCTTTTTCTGTTGTTGAATAGAATGGCAAAGCAATTCGTTTTATTTGTTGAGATGACATCCCAATTCCTGAATCAATAATATCAATTATGATATTTCCTTTTACTTTTTGTATATTTATTTGTAATAATCCACCATTTTTCATAGCTTCAATTCCGTTTTGGATGATGTTGTTTAGACAGAGTTTGAATTTTTCGGGGTCCCCATTTATATAAAAGGAATCTGTACTATTTTGTTTGATTTCAACTTTGTATGATAGAGCGAGTGGTGAAATAGTATCTTTCACCTGATTTAAAATGTGATTAATATCTATTTTTTCTTTTAGGGTGTTCTGTGGTTTGGTTAAAGATAAATAGTTATTAATAGTAGATTGTATTTGCTGCATTTCAATTAACATGATTTCTAAGTATTGATCCTGAGAAGGCGTAGAGGCATGTTTTTCATTTAATAATTGAGTGAATCCATGTACCGTGGTTAGTGGATTGTGGATTTCGTGTGCAATTGAAGCTGCTAGTTCGCTAGCTATATAAAATTTTTCAGCCCGTTGCAGTTTTTCTTTCATTTTATATTTCTCAATCATCTCCTCTATAAAATAAACTGATAATAATAATGTGAAAATATTAATGACTATATAATTTAATAAAAATTCTATGAGAGTAGAGTCTATTTTACCTCCTGTATTTATTTGAGTTACAATACCGCAAATAGAAAGTGAAGCTGTACATACTAAAATAAGAAGTAAGCTAAGTGATATCTTTTTTTCTTTAAAATACATAGGTAATAAGTAACGAAAGAGCATTGTTATACCCAAAATAATAGTGAAGATAATAAATGATGGAAGAACGCCATTTCCGCCTAAGTAAAACCGATAAGAAAGATATAAAATTCCTATAAAAACAATGTTTTTTGTATTTCCATATAGAAAAACCAATATTATAGGAATAAAACGTAAATCATAAATAAATCCGACATGTAAATGAAAAGGAAAAGTCATACAAAAAATAATAGCAATGGAGGAAAGGATAGAAAATAACATATTATTACATGTTATTTTTTCTTTAAACTCTAGCCAAAATACGTGATAGCTAAGGATACAAATTATTATAATAAAGGTATTTAATAAAAGAGTAGAAATTCCCATAGTTTTGCATCTCCGATAGTTTGTAAGTAGAATTATGTATGAGTTGGACATAGATGTTTAGTATTAGTAGACTTTTTATCTAAAAAAGGAAGGGTACTTGAAAAGTGCTGTTATATTACTCGTATTAAAATTGATAAGGAAAATAGAAAAAAATAATAGATAAAAAATCTATTTAAATTTATGTACATATGAAATCATAAACTAACTTTTGTATAGGTGAAATTTGGATTGAGTTACTGATAAAATAAGTCTTTTTAAGTATGAATATTCTGTGAAAATGATATGCGTGGTGACTCCTGTTTTGTAGCCTTCGTTATATTAACATGGAATATATCAAATTACAAAGTGAAATTTTAGAAAAATTTTATTAGTACATTTTATCTGAAATAGAAATGCTATTTATTTGATTATTTTGGTACTTACTCGTATAAAACTTTGTTAGAAAAAGACTTTAAAATTTACATGTTTTTTATGAAGTGTAATATTGTAGCTTTATCTATGTGGCTTTCTCAATAACTATTAAGGTGAAAGGTTAAAATATATAGGTTTATAGATATGAATTATTACATAAAAACGCACTTAAAAAAGGATGTATGATGGTAATAGAATACAAACATCAAGGGGGAACTTAAAATGAAGTTAAATAAACTAGTGCTTAGTTGTGGAGTAGTTTCAGCATTAACACTTGGTGTGTTAGGGAATAATACTTATGCTGAAGAAGTACACAAAACGAATGATCCAATTCATTTAGTTGAACATGTTTCTGCAGACTTATTATTAACTCAAACAATGGATTATAGCGGCGAGGCTGTAACTTCTTTCGTATATGATGGGAGTACTGACTTAAGCTTCTCTATGAAAAATAATGGTCAAAATACAATGGGATATAGTGTAAAAGGTCCAAATACAGAGCTAATTGTTGGTGGTTATATAAAACCTGGAGAACAACAAATTAATGTTACAAATGTACGGAATGCTTTATCTCCATTACCGAATGGAACATATAAAATTTACGTTTCAAATGATGATGGTTCTAAGGGGCAATTCCAAGTTTCAGTAAGATCTATGAATTAAATTTAAAACGCTTTGTTTTTAAGTTAATTTAATCTTTGCTTATTGGAAAGAAGCTAAAATGAATTGAGAATTACCGATAAAAATGAAAACGAGCACCTTATCTAATTGTGAGAGGGTGTTCGTTTTTTGCTATTAAACAGAAAATAATTATAAATATATTTTGATATCCCCATTGCTAACCTACTAGATTGTGTCAACGAGAGAATGTCTACTATAAAAGATATTAAAATAAAGATGATGTAACATTTAGCTACATTATATGGGGAAATAGAAAAACCACTCTTATATGAGTGGTTTTTAGTAATTATTTTTAGGTTATACATTTAAAATTAGACTAAGTTATAGAAATAATAAACATTTTATCCGTTGTTATTATTTTGGTTCTGGATAATGATTGTAGTATGAGATTCTAATAAATTCTTGGTAGACATTTGTTAATTTGGCATCTCTAAGAGCATCGTTGAATTTTTGCATACGTACACTCCCTTGAGCGTAGCCTCCACCTGGAGTATAAGGGTTTTTAGCTTCAAAGTCATCCAAAAATACTTTTAATTTTTTATAGTCTTGAGATTGATAGAAAGCCACGGCCTCTTCAGGAGTGACATCAAAGTAAGAGGATGACGTTAAGTTATAAGAAGCTGCTTGAGCAGTAGGTGCCTCTAGCATAGTTGCAGCTCCACCGAACATAGTAAGCGCCATAGAAGATACAATAATTTTTTTAAACATAATAAAACCTCCATGTAGAATATTGGATTAATAGTAATCCTGTAATCATTATAGTTACATCGAAAATGATTATCAAATGCAATATTGCATAATATATCCCGCTATTTTTGGGCAGTAAGACTCCCGCCCAAAAATTCAATGAAAGCAAAGAAGTTAGAGGGGAATCGGGCGGATTAAAGTTTCACTTTATTCTTTGAACAAGAAGTCACCTTTATATTTAAATGGAGGAGTGTAATAGATTAAAAGAGGTGTATAAATTACTCAGATTAATAAGAAAGTGAAAAGGCTATTTTTAATAGGGGGAAAGCTTAATAATTGGAGTAAAGGAATTGCTATTTATATATTTAACATACATATTTGTCTTTTAAATTGTAGGCATGTTTTAGAATTTGTATATAGTAAATTCGTTAAAAAACTTGATAAATAATAAAATGTGTAAATTTTTTGACTATTTTATTAAAATTATTTAATATTTGTAATTTATTGTTTTATAATGATAATTGGGTCGATCGTGAATGTTTTAGATATTGCGATATATACTCGAATTAATTTATTCTAGGGAGGTTACAAAATTGGGTAAGAGAGTCATTATAAGAGTTTTTACATTATTATCAGTACTGGTATTATTCCTTAATGTATTTTTACCTAGGGCTAGTGCAGAGGTTATGACGCATGAGAAATATTCAATGGACTGGAGTTATAGTAACAGTCTAGCTAAGTACATTCGCACTGAAATGATTAAAAATTCAAGTGGTCAAATTGCTTATTGCTTAACTCTTGGATTAAAATCACCAAATGGTGAAGATCTTCCTGAAATGGGGAAAACAGATAATGTAGTATATAGAGTCTTATTAAATGGTTTCCCGCAAAAAAGTGCTGAACAGCTGGGAGTAGCTAATAAAAATGAAGCGCATTATGCAACGCAACTTGCGGTTTGGAATGCATTAGGTCAACTCGATGTAAATGAATTAAAACATGAGAATAAAAATGTTGAAAAAGCAGCTAAGGCTATTATTAGTAATGCTAATAATAGTGAAGAGACTCAAGATGTTTTTATGAATGTGATTCCTGCTGAAAAGCAAAAAGCAGAATTAAAGGGTGAATTCTTCGAAACAAATCTATATTCAGTACAAACAAATGCTAAGAGTGGTTCTTATAAGGTAGTAGCGAAAAATGCACCTAATGGAGTTAGAATTGTTAGTGAAAATGGAGAAGTGAAAGATCAGCTTTCAGTTGGAGAAAAATTTCGTATCCAAATTCCTAAGAATACAAAAACGGGTGAATTTAATTTAAGTGTTGCTGCTAATTTAACTAAAGTTCAAGCAATTGCTTACCGTGGTACGGATACTGTTCAGAATGCTACAGTACTATTAGAAAGAAATGAAGAAAAGCTTAGTAGTGATCTTGCAGTAAATTGGGAAGCAGCTGGTTCTTTAAAAATTAAAAAGGTTGGAGAAAATGGAGAAGTTTTAGCTGGTGCAGTATTTGAGGTCTTTAATACAAATAATGAATCAGTCGGAAA
The DNA here is from genome assembly GCF_022663835.1 of Bacillus cereus group sp. BfR-BA-01347. Classification (NCBI taxonomy): domain Bacteria; kingdom Bacillati; phylum Bacillota; class Bacilli; order Caryophanales; family Bacillaceae; genus Bacillus; species Bacillus cereus group sp. BfR-BA-01347. The sequence goes on from NZ_JAKUGG010000006.1 coordinate 141,725, forward strand.
AATCACGACTGGTGCTGATGGTATGGCAGAATTAAACAACTTACCAATTGGTACTTACACATTAAAAGAAATTAAAGCACCAACAGGCTATGTTTCAGATGATAAACCACAAACTATTGAAGTTAAGACAGGAGAAACAGGAGCTGTCCAAATAGTAAATAACAAAGTAAAAGGTAACATCGAAATTAAAAAACTTAGTGATTCAGGAAAGATTTTACCAAATGTTGAATTCACAGTCTTCACTGAAGATGGAAAAGAAGTGAAAAAAGTAGTAACAAAAGAAAATGGAATTGCAAACGTTGAAGGTCTTACGTATGGTAAATATTATTTCTTAGAGACAAAAACACCTAATGGATATGTTGGAAATAAAACAAAGTATCCTTTTGAAATTAAAGAGCACAATAAAACACTTACTTTTACAGTGGAAAATACCGAAGTGAAAGGTAGTGTAAAATTACTAAAAGTAGATAATGAAGATATTAGTAAAAAATTAGAAGGTGCAGTATTTGAATTGAAAGATGAAAGTGGAAAAGTAGTTGGGAAATATAAGACAGATAAAAATGGCGAGATTAACGTCAAAGATTTAGCGTATGGTAAATATTCATTTGTAGAAAAGGCTTCTCCAAACGGTTACGTTCTTGTTAAAGAACAAATCGTGTTCGAAATAAAAGAACATGGGAAGATTATTGAGTTATTGGCAGTTAATCATCTTATCAAAGGTGATCTAGAAATTACAAAGGTAGATGTGGCTGATGGAAATAACAAGCTTCCAAATGCAGAATTTACGATTTATAACGAAGTAGGAAAAGAAGTAGTAAAAGGAAAAACAGACGATAAAGGAATCGCTAAATTTGAAAAATTACCATTTGGAAAATACACATATAACGAAACTATTGCACCAAAAGGCTATGTATTAAATGAAGAAACGTTCTCTTTTGAAATTAAAGAGAATGGTCAAATCATTAAACACATTGTCAAAGATGAAAAGATTCCTTCAATAAAAACAACAGCTACTGATAAAACAGATGGTACAAAAGAAATGCACACGTCTAAGTCTGTAACAATCCAAGATAAAGTGGAATACAAAGATCTACAAGTAGGTAAAGAGTACACTTTAAAAGGTAAATTAATGAATAAAGAGACTAATAAACCATTAGTTGTAAATGGTAAAGAAGTAACAGCTGAAACGAAGTTTACACCAAAAGAAGCAAATGGTTCTATTACATTAGACTTTACATTTGATGCAACTGGTTTAGAAGAAAAAGAAGTAGTAGTATTCGAAGAGTTACTGAAAGACGGAAAAGTTGTTACGACACATGCTGATATCAATGATAAAGGTCAAACAGTTAAGTTCGTTAAGCCATCAATAAAAACGACAGCTACAAACAAAGCTGATGGTGGAAAAGAGATTCATTCAAAGGATTCTATCACTATTCAAGACAAAGTAGAGTATACTAACTTAGTTGTAGGTAAAGAGTACACTGTAAAAGGTAAACTAATGAACAAAGCTATTAACAAACCATTATTAATTGATGGTAAAGAAGTAACAGCTGAGACTAAGTTTACTGCAAAAGAAAAGAACGGTTTTGTAACATTAGACTTTACTTTCGCTGGTGCTGAACAGCAAGGAAGAGAAGTAGTCGTGTTTGAAGACTTATTACATGAAGGTCAAGTAATTGCAACTCACGCTGACATTAACGATGTAGGTCAAACAGTTCGATTTGTAGAACCGTCCATTAAAACGACAGCTACAAACAAAGCTGATGGTTCTAAAGAGTTAGACGTTTCTAAATCTGTAACAATCCAAGATAAAGTGGAATACAAAGACTTAATCGTGGGTAAAGAGTACGTTGTGAAAGGCAAACTAATGGATAAAGCAACAAAAAAACCATTATTAGTTGATGGTAAAGAAGTAACAGTAGAATCTAAGTTTACTGCTAAAGAGAAGAATGGTTCTATCACATTAGACTTCATATTAAATGCTTCTGAACTACAAGGTAAAGAAGTAGTAGTATTTGAAGAACTGTATCAAGATAATATATTAGTAGCTATTCACGCTGAAATTGAAGATAAGGGGCAAACAGTGAAATTTAAAGAGGTAAAGCCGGAACAACCTAAACCAGAACAACCAAATTCAGATAAAAATACGCCAACACCAGAGCAACCTAACGAGCAAGTAAAAGAACAACCACAACTTAAGAAAGAAATTCAATCTAAAATTGGATGGTTACCACAAACAGGTACTAATCTTACAAGTTGGATCTCTATGGTTGCAGGAGCATTACTATTAATTGTTGGTGGAGTGATTTTCTTAAAACGTAAAAATGCATAGAAATTAAAAAATAAGCACATCTGTTTTTATAACAAGATGTGCTTATTTTTATCATTTTAGCCAAGAAGACTCCTATATTTAAGCGTGAATGGCATTTAAAATAGCAACTTTATTTGTAGTAAACAATACATAATTTTGTTTTACTGTTTTAATTAAAATACGGTCTGTTGTCCCATAAGCTGTTCCAATACATATTACATCTACTTCTTCAACACCAGCATAGGTAGCATCTTCGGTAACCTCAATCACATCACGTAATGGAATTATAATCTCCGCCAATTGCCATGAAATAATTAACTCTTCATTTGTTTTTTTTACATTAATGCCTAGCATTATACCAAGACCTTTCAATAATAATAATATGCTATACTTCTGATCTTATTATATAAATTTTTAGATTATTTATCTATATATAGGAATAGAATTTATTTCTATTTGTGAGCATCTTAATGATGTCAAACAAATAGAAGGATATACAGTCTTTCTATTAAGAAATATGTTAAGAACAAAATTTTACTTCAAATTAATATGAATTTGATATGGTTGAGATATTATGAACGAGAAACAGTAAGAGTTGCAGGAAGGAAATGAATAATGAGACTTAAATTAGTAGGGATTTTCATTTGTGTAATTATGATGTTAGGTATCTTTATAATTTACACCAATCAATCTATTGCTAAAGAACCAGATAAGATGAACTATGAATCTCGTGAAAACTTCATAAATAAAGAGAAAGATAGTAGAGGAAAAAGGCAATCAAAATACAATGAAAGTTCTTTTGCTAGTATACAGGCTGTAGTTAATAAGGAATATGGATTACCCGAAGACTTAGTGGACAGGATTGTTACTGCATTAACAGATAAACCTAATGTGTAAATTATTCAGTGTTTATGAATTCTATTATTACTATTTAAAGCCTAATTTCTCAATGTATTGTAGAGAAATTAGGCTTTTTTTATCAATTCATTAAAGTTTTTATAATTCAAGGACTCAAGTTAATGATTATATTTTCAAGTATTCGTTTTGAGCTACATAGATATAGTTTTCGTTGCAACTGTTTGTTGAAATATTTTATCATGCTCAACAATAACCATTGTGGGATTAAATTGTTGAATAAGTTCTTCAATCTGCATACGGGAATAGATATCTATAAAATTTAGTGGTTCGTCCCATATATATATATGAGCTTTTTCACATAAACTTTTAGCGATAAGCAGTTTTTTCTTTTGTCCACCAGAATAATGAGATATATCTTTGTCAAATTGAATTCGGTCAAAGTCCATCTTACTTAGGATGGACTTAAATAAGGTTTCATCAATCTTGTGCTCTTCAATAAAGCCTGATAGCGATCCCTTCAAATGAGAAGTATCTTGTTGGACATAGGAAATGATGAGTCCTGTACCTAAAGTAACTAAGCCTGTATGCTGTATCGGATGTCCTAGAATTAGTTTTAGGATACTACTTTTTCCGCTCCCATTCGTTCCATCAAGTACAATTCGGTCACCTTGTTCAACTATGAAGCTAATCGGCTCATTCACAATTTGATCATTGTACTTAACGGACACGTCAACTAAAGTAACCAATTCATTTGATTTAAATTGTAGTTGTTCCAATTTTAATGACTCAGTTTTTTCCACATTTTTTAGTAATTTTGATTTTTCCTCAATAGCTTTTTGTTGCCTTGATTCAAGGTTTTTTGCTCTTTTCATCATCTTGGCTGCTTTATGTCCTACAAACCCCTTATCCAACTTAGAGCCTGAATTCCTCGTTCCATTTTTTGAAGCTTCCACGTCATTAGACCAACTTGCTGAACGTTTGGAAGACTGTTTTAATCGCCCTATGTCTTTTTGTAGACGCTCATTTGTAGCCTTCTCGTGTTCTTGCTGTCTATCAAAATTTAACTTCCAAGAAGAATAGTTACCACTTTGAACTTCAATATTTGCTCTATTAATAGATAGGATATGGTCAACGCACCCATCTAAAAAGATTCTGTCATGTGAAATTAAAATAAATCCTTTTTTCTTCCTTAGATAATCGGAGACTATCTTTCGTGCATCTGTATCTAAGTGATTTGTTGGTTCATCAATTAATAGAAATTGACCCGCATTTAAAAACAGTGCAGCAAGCAACACTTTTGTTTGTTCCCCATTTGATAATGTTTTAAATGGTCTGTACATGACCTCAGCATCAACATTTAAATAGGATATCTCACGTAGAAGTTCCCAATCTGCGGCTTGGGGACAAATTTCTTCAAGGATTTCATGAGTGAATTTGTTCTTATCTGAAACAGAGTAGGGGAAGTAATTGAATTCTACTGAAGCAAGGATTTTCCCGCTATACTCATAATTCCCTAACAATAAATTAAAGAATGTCGTTTTACCTCGTCCGTTTCTACCAATAAATCCTAGCTTCCAATCCGTATCTATTTGGAAGTTTACACTTTCAAAAATATTATCAAAGCTACCTGGGTATGAAAAAGTTAAGTCTTGGACCTTTATCATTGACATAATAATTCCTCCTTTATATATCGAAACGTTTCATATAAAGTCGGAACATCCATCCATTTTTTAATTCCTCTATATAAGTTTGATGGATATTAACGACTTATATAGAGCATTACATGTGTAACAATAGTATCTGAAGTACTCATTTTTCTCGCTCCTTTATTTGTGAAGTACATTTAACAATTAGTAAGTTTCAACTAAGACAAACGGGAATAAAAAAATCCCCCAATTTGTAATCGGAAGGATTAGTCTTTCGTCTATACTTAATAAGTACTTATTAATCATTTGAATCATGACAAATAAAGTATGAACTGAATTTTAAAAATGGATAGACTAACCATATATTTTGTAGTTTGAAGTTATAAAATTCAACTTAAAATATAAATTAGTTAATCATTATTCATCCATCATTCCTTTCATAATTCTATTTTTAGAGTAACATTCTTTTTAGGGAGATGCAATATTAGCTTCAATTTCATCTAATTCTAAATCATTTATAATTCTTTGAGTAAGGAGATAAAACTTTACCGCCCTTTTTATAAACATCACATTTTTGTTCAATAGGTCATGTCTTTTGTCCGTTAAAAAGGGAGGATATGAAATTGACATCAACTTTTTGTGTAACTATAATAGTTACGGTTAGTTTCGTAAACTAATTTGAATTTCTATTTTAATGATAGTATATTTTCATTCCTTTTTAAGTGTGACAGATAGCAACTATAATCCAATAGAGGAGTAGATTCTATCTCATATGTAAAGAGTAGATAAGTTGTACCCGCCAAATTTACGATGCTCAAATACTTAAAAAATTACATTTTTCAGCTTATCCTTTTTAGAATCCTCAGTATTGATAATTGTAAACATCTACAAAAAGTTAATAAGATTGTTGTGTGTAGAAAGAAATCTTTTAAAAAGGTCATAATATGGATAATAGGTAGCACACATTTTAATTAGTAGGACTTGTGCCACCATCAAGCCATTTTTTAATAAAAGTATAGAAAAATCAAGAAGGTGAATCCATTGCGTAAACATGTATATGTGCAATTTTATGTATTGATATTGGCTTTAATAACTTATATAAGCTTTTGCTTTATATTTTTATTTGTTTTTCCGAATCATTATTTCGTATCAGATTTTAATATCCGACTATCATCTTTAGTCGTTGAAACTACTGTATTTATCTCATTACTGTATTCTATATTATCCCAAAAAATTAAGTTAGGAGTATTCTGGGTTTGCATTACTATTGCAATAGGGTGTTTTTTGATAGGGAATTTCATATCCGCTTTTCAAGTACTTAATGTAGAATTACCAATACAAAATTTTAATATTTCTGATGTATTTCTACTGTTTTTCTTATTCTTCTTTCTTTTTGCGTTCTTTTATAAAATTATGATGGAATGTAACAAATGGGAGAAAGCGTATTTACTTTGTGATTTATGCATTGTTGTTACTGCTATTTTTACATTAGAGTGGTACCTATTTAATAAACCATCTGTAAATATTTTATTCTTATCAATTGGAGATGTTTTTCTCTCATTTATTTTTCCGATTATAGATTTATTGCTTCTATTACTTGGAGTTACACTGATCTTTCGACCTGCTATTTTCAATGCAAAAAGTAAATTGTTTATTTTTATCCTAGTATTAACTGGATTGGCTATTACGGACTATTTGTATTTTTACTTACAAGGTGATTTGTCAGAGCGTTCAGTTATATTTTTAAGGTGTTTGTATAGAGTTTTCCTATTATTTATCGCTATTGCTGCTACAATCCCAAAGAATACTTCTTCTAAAAGAAATTATTTTATTATTAATCCGACATTTGGAGAGAAACTTCTTGGTATATTCCCTTATCTTGCAGTTGCAGTCTTAATTGGCTTTACTTTGAAAGAGCAAACTTCTTCAGCTACATTAATTACGGGAAATTGTATTGCTTTTGTATTTGTACTGATTCGTCATACAATCGTACGAATGCAAAACAAAGAGTTAACTAAAACATTAAAAGTGTTTAATAATCAATTAGAACAAACAGTATCTCAAAGAACAAGGGATTTAATAAATAAATCTAATGATTTAGTAAAAAATCAAGAGAGATTTAAGTCATTATATGAGTATCATCCGGATCCTATTTTAACGATTGATTCAAACGGTATCGTATTAAATATAAACCAGGCTGGAAGTATGTTATTAGGAAAAGAAAGTGCTGCATTGATAGGGAAAGAGTGCTTCTCTATTTTTTTAGATGAAGATAAATCTGAATTGGAAGCAGCTATAAAGAAAGGGAAACGATGTAGTTCATCTTCACTACAGTTACGTGTGAAAAATAACAATGAGAAGGATATACTCTTTTGGTATGTCACTATAGTTCCTATTATGATAGAAGGACAAACCTTTGGGAGCTATGTAATGGTAAAAGACATAACAAGGATGAAACAACAACAGGAAGAGATAAATTACCTTGCATTCCATGATACGGTGACGGAGATTGGAAATCGTATATTCTTCCAACAAGAATTAGATAGATCTATTAAGCGTGCACAAAAAACACAGGATAAGTTTGGGCTCCTGTATATTGATTTAAATCGCTTTAAGACTATTAATGATACATTGGGTCATTCGATTGGTGACAAGGTTTTAAAAGAAGTTGCCAAACGTTTTAGGACATGTCTGTCACCGACTATTCCTCTAGCAAGAATAGGTGGTGATGAGTTTGCGATCATTGTCCATAACCAAACAGAGCAACAGCTATTGGATTTGTGTACAACTCTATTTCGTATAACTGAAGAACCATTTGTAGTAAATCAGCATAGTTTTTACTTATCTCTTAGTATAGGAATAGCAGTGTATCCATTTGGAGGAATAAATACTACTACACTTTTACAACACGCTGATATCGCTATGTATAGCGCAAAGGAAAAAGGTAACAATGCTGTTTGTATGTATGACGAGACATTATCTCAAAAAGTAACTCGTCGATTACGATTAGAACAGGATTTACCAAATGCAATTGAAAATAATGAGTTGTTTTTATTGTATCAACCACAAATTGATAGTAAGGCAGGTAAGGTTATTGGTGCAGAGGCTTTAATACGTTGGCAACATCCAGAGCTTGGGCTGATTTCTCCTTTTGAGTTTATACCTATCGCAGAAGAAACGGCGCAGATTATTTCAATTGGGAAGTGGACGTTACAGAAAGCGTGTCAACAACTGAAAGAATGGCATTCTGCGGGCTTTTCAAATCTAAAGATGGGGATAAATTTATCAGCTATAGAGTTTGAACAGAAAGATTTTGTTCAAACCATTATATCTACCATAGAAGAGATAGGAATACCTGCTAATTCGATTGATTTGGAATTAACAGAGCGAATAGCAATGGTAGATGAAAAGGAAACCTTATCGAAGTTAAAAGCATTAAAATCATATGGTGTACATTTATCAATTGACGATTTTGGTACAGGTTATTCTTCATTAGCGTATCTGCCTCTTTATCCAATTGATACTTTGAAAATTCCAAGAGAATTTGTTAATAGGATTGGAACTTCTACTGATGGAGATGAAATTATACAAACCATTATTTCACTTGCTCATACTTTAAACATGAAAGTGATAGCAGAAGGGGTAGAAACGAAGGAACAATTAACAGTGTTACAACGTACTGCATGTTATCTAATTCAGGGCTATTACTACAGTAAACCTGTAAATGAAGATGAATTTATTGGTTTTTTAAGTACAATACAAAATGAATAAGTGAAAAATCAGTATATGTATGAAATAAAGTGAAAAGACGATCTATCCATATGGATTTGAACGTCTTTTCATTTTATTTTCAGTAGTTATGCAGCAAGGTTTCAGCCTTTGAAAGTAAAATAAGTATCTATATTCCTTGTATTTAGGGCTAATGGGATATGAGGTGAAAGTTGCTTCTTGTGAAACCGCATTAGGGACAGCTCGTATATTCTTAAAGCAATTTGAAAAAGCGGAAGAACATTTCAATCGTTCCATTGACCTTTTGCAAAAACATAATGAAGAAAAATTGATTTTAATAGTAAGGCATAATCTAGGACTATTATATGCAACTCAAAATTTATCTAAATTAGCAATTCGTCATTTATCAGAAGTGACAGAGAAGAATATTGCCCATTTTAAAGCATTGTTCTTACAAGCGCGTGAACACTATAAGCTAAGAAAAACAAATATTGTAAAAGAACTTATTGAAAAAGGATTAGCAGTTTGTATGGAATTAGGAAATGAAGAGTATATCATTTCAATATTTTACGTTCTCTTAATGAAGATGAAGCAATTAAACTCTTAGAAGAAGTGAAAAAAGTATTTCTTACTTCGAAAAGCAAGGTTTATGGGATTTCGTAGAAGAATATGCAGATCTAAAAAAGGAAGAAATTATACAATAATCACATGCTATCATTTTTAATAGCTAATTAACAAAAGGACTTCAATTATGGATTCTCTTTGTTAATGGGATAATGCTTTAGTTTATCTAATTATAACAATATTTGTAAAAGGTGTAAAAGGGTCCTAGTTTGGAGGGGGAATTATTTAATAAAAGGGATGATATTTAGTTATCTGCGCTTCTTAATTATGTTTTTTATCACAATTTGAAGTAAATTTCAGTTAATCTTATTTATTTTATAGGAATTATAAGTTATACTAAAAGTAGGTGCAAAATGTACCATTTGAAAAAGAGTGCATTGCAAAAAGGAATCCGTAAAGGATTCCTTTTTTGTTTCTTTTAAAATGAAGCAACGTTCTAATTATCTCTTTCTTTTTTTATGAATGAACTACCAATGTATAAATTTAAAAGGTATTTTTGGAAAATTGCCATATTCCTGTAACAAAACAAAGGTATGTTATGTGTGTTAAATATAAAGAGAAAGAAGGGAAAGTTGTGAAAAAAGTTTTGCCAATTGTTGCGTTATTAGGCATGATGAGTTTTGGAGTACAGGAAATGAATGTAAGAGCTGATACATACCACAAGGGAGATTCAAAAATTAGTTTTTGGGATTCGAAAAGAAAGGGTACTAATTTCATGAATAGTACGTCATTACCTGAAAACTATAAAAGTGCAAAAGAAGCTAATATTGAATATGTGCGTTTAGCACCTGATAAATGGGCAAAAGATAAAGATTTTCTATTTGAGGATAAACCAGATACTTCTGGAAAGGATTTTCTGATAGGTAATGCAGATAACTATCGGGGATTAGTAAAGGAAGATCTAGAAAACTTAAAGGCGGATTTAGATGCCGCACAATCACAAGGAATGAAAGTCGTTCTTACAATGTTATCCTTACCTGGTGATCGATGGCGTCAATTTAATAATAATAAGAATGACGACAGAATATGGGAAGAAGAGAAGTATCAAGAACAAGCAAGTCAATTTTGGAAGGACCTCGCTCTGGAACTAAAAGATCACCCCGCGGTGGTTGGTTATAATATTATAAATGAACCACATCCAGAAACAGCTAAAAATAATAGATATAATGATTTTTGGACGGAAGATTACGAGAAATGGTATGCAAAAGTAAAAGGAACGACAGCTGATTTAAACAGATTTTATGAAAAGGTGATTAACTCCATTCGTGAAGTGGACAAAGAAACACCGATTATTTTAGATTCAGGTTTATATGCTACTCCATGGGCCTTTAAATATTTAAAACCAGTAGAGGATAAAGAAACACTATACGCATTTCATATGTATGAACCATATGAATTAACGAGCCAAGGTGAAAAACAAAACAAGGAATATCAATATCCAGGATTAGTAAAAGTAGGGGATTTAGAGAAACCTGTAATGTGGAATAGACAGGGATTAGAGAAGTTTTTGAAGCCAATTCAACAATGGTCTAAGAAAAATCATGTACCATCTAATCGAATTATTGCAGAGGAGTTTGGAATTAACCGTACTGTTCCAGGTGCTACTCAATACATGCAAGATCTTATTTCTATCTTTAACCAAAAAGGATGGCATAAATCATTCTATGCATTCCGTGAAGACACATGGACAGGGATGAATTATGAATTGGGAACAGAAAAAATAAAATGGGATGAAGAGGGTAAACCGATGCGTCAAGATAATTCACTCTGGGATGTAATAAAAAAAGATTTACAAACGCGTAAATAGTTTAGAATATTAGGTTTAAGGACTAAAGGTAAGCATCTAATTCAAATAGAATTAGATGCTTTTTATTTCGAAAAAAGGTGGAGTTGAATTAAAGGTTCCATCTTTTCTTTTGCATAAAGAGTACCAATCAGGTTTATTTACAACGAAAAATAAGATTTTTAGAGAATAGCTTAGAAAAAATTGTGGAGGTTTAAACAAATGTGGTCACAATTGTTTAAACCTTTAAAGTAAAATGGAAGTTGGACAGTTGCTATACAGGCAGCAAATTTACAATATGTTTCGGCTGAGCCTTCGGGAAATATAATAGCAAATCGTAATGCAGTTAATGAATGGGAGAAATTCGAATTAATTCGGACTGGGGAATTATATACGTACGCTTTAAAAACTAAAAGTAATGGGAAGTATGTTTTGTTTGAGCCAAATGGTAGAGTAGTAGCAGATCGTACATCAATTGGTGCATGGGAAAAGTTTATCTTATATAATGGTGGAGACAATAGGATATATGTATTACAAGCACTAAGTAATGGTAGATATATATCAGCAAATGGTGGTAGAGAATTAACAGCTACTAGTTATGTAGCTGGAAGCTGGGAAAGATTTGTTATTGTATACTTCTAAACTTTGAAGTGTTATATATCTAAATGATAATGGCATGTTTAGTTGGTATAAATACCTAATACAATAAAGTTTTAAGCATGTAATACAAGTGTATATTAACGTGTAAAAGGGCTGCAAATAATTAGCAGTCCTTTTTGTATGGACTTACTGAGGTTATAATGAAAAGAAAAAGAACCCTATAGGGTTCTTTTTCAAGGCATATTAACAGTAAGGAGAATCATGAAATGCTACTTCAAATCTTTATTAGGGGAAAGATTTTGAAAAAGCTTAACATGTATTTATTTTTACATAAATGTAAGATGTAGTAAATTGATAATGTTTATACTTACTATTACTAATATTCAATTAAGATAGTTAATACCATTTATATAGTGTTAACTGGTGTATAGTACAGTATAGATTTAGAAATTTAATATTAGATTACATTTGTTAAAAAAGTTAATAGATATATTATTTCAAATTCTAACTAACATTTAAACGGTTTTAATTGAAATTGGTTGTGTATTAACCCTTATAAGCCGATAAAAGTAAATAAAATAAACAAAGACCCTGTAATAAATACAGGGCCGGATACAGGGTTAAGGGAACGCATAGTTTCTTAATATCATAGTAGCATATATTCTTTGTATAGCTACATGAGGATTTTGACAGAATTAAGAACAAGACAGAAAATCTGTAGGAAAGCAAATATAGTGCTGGAAATGGGATTTTAAATTAAAATATATTTATATTGAAATAGATGAAAACTCTTGAGTACCATGATTAAATTGCCTTTAATTATGAGGTTTAGGTTAGAGGGATAATTGGATCTTACTGAAAAGAAAAAATGTTTTTTAGATTAAAAGAAGAAAAGACACCTTTTGGGTGTCTTTTCTTTAGGTAAACAGTTCACATATTGCTGAATTAGATACGAAACCATAATTCGACTACGAAGTAAATCCTAACATAATCTGAACAGAAAAAATATGTAATATTACATTTTTATTTTTTAATTATTTTATTCAATATAGAGAAGCAACGTAAATAAAAGGGCATGCAGTCGTATCTGCAGCCCTTTTTAGGAGGAATTCAAGATACTATTAGGACACGTATTGGTAAACAGGTTCAAAAATAGTATGTGTGAAAAGAAAAAGTCCTATACCAAAAGTAGACAGGACCTCATCTTTTTTACATTTTAAAAAATGAAATTCTGTCCTTTTGAAATCAGTACAGCACACACTTGGTTTGAAATGAAATTAGAAAAAGTATACATGAAAATGGCAGACAACTATTTTGTTGCCTGCCGGTGCCAGTGGGTTGAATGAGTTAGTCAATTCAATAAATTGTGCTATCCCATTACCAGAAGAGTGAAGCCGCTAGTTCAAACGGCTTAGACATAGTTTGTCTAATAAAGAAAAAATTATGAGTAGAAATTTTGTTTGCTCTATATGAAAAGATAAATAGATATTCATCAGACAAGGATAATTTAGCATATCTTGAATAGGGTGTAGGAACGAATTAAAGAAAGGGATATTTGTTTAGGAAGGGACTGACTCAGGAGTGGGACTTTCGGACAGGGTTTGGAGAGCGGTGATTGCCTTTGGCATTGCGACTAATATCGTTGCTTATATAATGGCAGTATACATTCAAAAATATGAGCTAATGATAAATCATCTTACAAATATTTTATTTTTAATAATTATCTCTTTAACGTTTATAAAGATGAAAATTAACAGATGGGTGGCTGGCTTTAGGATTTACATTAGTTGTAATAGAGAAAGGTATTAAAGCGGGCTATGACTTCTACACACATAATTATTATAGTGTCAGTTGGAGTTTAGCTATCATTGTCTATTGCAAATACGAGATGGAAAAGTATCATATTGAAATAAACGAATAGGTGCAACAAAAAGGTGTTAGTAGGTGGAATTCTTTTGAAAATACTATAAAAAAGACACTACAAGAGTGTCTTTTTTTTGAAAATACTCTATAATTAACTTTGGGGAAGGTAATGTTAGAGTATTCGTTTAGCATTATCTTTATATTTGATAAACCATGAAATCGAAAGATTTTGTGGTTTATTTTATGAACAATAGATATTACAGTATTGGCAGTGAGTTATTAATCATTTTAAGCATTAGGGGAGAATGGATTAAAAGTCTAACATCGAATAACGGTTCCGGAATATAGTGTTGCGAAATGATCTCCCATATCCCAAACGGTACTTGCCTGTATATAGCCCTTAAAGCCTTCTGAAGAATAATAAATCTCTTTTGGTATACTTTCTTTAGTTTGGAAATGTGCTTTAGAGTACTTTACATAATGGTTTTTAACAAATTTTGCTTCTGGAACAATAGTGTTTTTTTGTTCCAATTTTGGCCTAGCACTAGAAGGTGGTATGAATTTTACTTTGTCTTGGTAATTAGGATCTAAGGTGTCAGCTTGTACACTGTGTGACGAAACAAAGGTGCTTAGACTACTTCCCGCGATTAAAGTTGCAAATACTAACTTTGAGAATTTTGTTAATCTACTCATTCTATAATCTCCTTTTTATTATTTTGTAAGGTATCTCCTTACACCTCACAGTCTATATCCACTACAAAAGGGTGTACATACATATTGATAGACAAAATTCTACAAAATACCGCATGTTTTTGGGATTTATGTATAATAATCCAATGTCTAATAATCTATCAAAAGTAAAAAGGTAGGTCTTATATAAAAGAAAATGAATAATTTATGCAGGTAATGTATATGGAATTATTGTTTAAATATTCTAAAATGAGTTGATAAAGATGTTGGTAGTTTTTTTGGAAAACAAATAATTCCCTAGGTGAAATTTGGAAGGAAGATTCTCTGTTAGAGTTTTTATAAGGGAATTCATTTTCGTAGATTCAAAATGTAAAAATAACTAAAAGAGCAAGTGTTTCAATGGGTAAAAAGCTATGTTGAGTCTTTTTTCTCTGTCGGTGGTCGTCTAATCAATGAAATGACGGATGCTTATGATAGTTTGTGTCTAGCAACATTCGTGTATAAACGAATGAATTAAGAAAAGGGTGAAATATTGGATAACTCGAAATGGATGCCTTTAAGTAATGTTGATGATGATGAGGAAATTTGGGTAGGAGCAAGAGTTAGGTTGTACAATGTTGGTATGAATAGAGAAGATAAAGAAAATAATTTCTATGAATATATTATTTCTTATATCTACGACAACACTAACTACTTACAACTAACTAATTTAACAACAGGAAAAGCAGGTTATATTATTTGTGTCATTGAAAAAGAATTACCAAATAATTATGCTTTGGGCAGAACATTAAAGCAAAGAATAGGTTTAGAAAATGCCTATTTTAGATTTGAATAATCAACAAATAAGGGAAGCACCAACTCTAAGGTGTCTTCCCTTATTTAATACTTTTTATCAATAATCAATATTAACAGAGCCTAATTGATGAAAGTGAGAAAAATGATAAACACTCTTCTCACTTTCATCAATTAGGGTGGCATATACATAAATATGCGTTTGGGTGGATTTTGGATGAAAAATCCACATGCATAGTATAACAAAAAAATTATGGCTTTTCGCATGTAATATTGCATATAAAAAAAGAGTAAAGTTTTTAAATTTTAATATTAAAAACTTATATATACATGTTACAATATAATTCTCTAGTTTATTTTATTCTTCTATTTAGAATTTATGTTTTAGTGATTCAATAAAATAAAAGTGGTTGTAATGAATAGATAAAACGATGAAGTAATACAGTTAGAATGGTTAAAAGACAGTTAAATATAAGTATTTAAAGAAATAAATGTACTTAGTTATATTTAGTGAATGTATTATGGTAAGAATTTCATCCGATTGGATTAGCGCTAAACTAGATTTTTATCCAAACAAATCCAATAATTATTTTTAAATGAAGTATATGTTGCATCCAGTTTATTTGGAATAATTCGTAGTCTAATAATTGCTGAATCTAGAAAAATAACATATTCGAAAGGAGGACAGATAAAACTCTGCCTGTGAAATTTAAATCGTTAAATGTTAAAGTGAAGATAATAGGATGTAATTGTGGTTTCATTTCGAATGGTACCATAAATGAATGTGGAAAAATAAAGGAGAAAAATTTAAATAAACTATATAAGTAGTAAAAATGAAAAGGAGAAGTATCTAGTGTTTAATATAAAAGAAAGATTGGGACAAATAAAGCTTAAAACGAAGTTGTCTATGGCATTTATAGCAATATTAATTATACCAAGCCTTATCGTAGGAGTATCATCTTATAATAAAGCAAAAACAGATCTTAATGAAACAATTCTACAATCAGCAAAAGATAATATAAGTATTTTAGATAAGATTGTTGATGATGAATTAGAAAATAAGCATATAGATGTCACTCATTTTGCAAAGGTACTTACACAAGGGGATTATAATCCTGAACAATCGCAAAATGTACAGAGTAAATTTGATCAATATATACAGTTACATCCAGAGATAGAAACGATTTATACGGCATCCAGTAACAATCAATTTATTCATGCACCGGTTGGTAAAATACCAGAAGGGTTTAATCCGTTAGAAAGTAGTTGGTATAAGGATGCAGTAAAAGCAAATGGAGAGATTATTGTTTCATCTCCCTATAAATCAAAGTCTACAGGAAATATGGTAATTGCAATTGCAAAGCAAAATGCAGATAAAAGTGGTGTCATTGGCGTAGATTTGAATATTACAGATATCGTAAAAACATCCAAAATGATAAAAATTGGTAAACAAGGATTTGTATCTATAGTTAGTCAAGATAAAACTATAGTTGTTCATCCATCACTAAAGCCTGGAGAGAAATTAGAGAAAACTTTAGCGGATGAATTGTATAAGACAGAAGATGGAGTAATTACTTATAGCCTCAATGGCGAAGATCGAAACATAAGCTTTAAGACAAACAAAAAAATAGGTTGGAAAATAGCTGGCGTAATGCCTACGAAAGAAATTGAAGAAGCTACTAATCCTATTTTTTATAAAACGCTCACTATAATAGGGGCTTCATTATTGTTAGGTGGGATTGTAATTCTATTCATACTCAGATCTATAATTACTCCACTAAGACAATTAGTCATTTCAGCTCAAAGAATTAGTCAAGGAGATTTAACCGAGAAAATAGATATTCGTTCAAAGGATGAACTTGGTCAATTGGGTGGTAGTTTCAATACAATGGCAGAGTCGTTACGTAATATTATTTCTCAAATTAACACATCGGCAGGACATGTAGCTGCGTCTTCTGAGGAACTAACTGCTAGTGTAGAGCAAGCAAGTGTTGCGACAGAACAAATTACAAAAGAGATGGAAGAAATTTCGAACAGTGCAGAGGTTCAAAATAATGAAGTTGAGTCTGGAGCTGAATTAATTGGTGAGGTAACACGAAATATTCAATATGTAGCTGAGAATGCATCTGAAGTATCGGCTTCATCCATATACACAAAACAAAAAGCCAATGAAGGAGAACAATTAGTAGAACAAACTGTAGCACAAATGCAATCTATCCATCACTCTGTTTCTCAATCCGATAATGTAATAAAATTATTAGATAAGAAATCGCAACAAATTGGAAGTATATTAGAAGCGATTCAAAATATTGCGGAACAAACAAATTTATTAGCATTGAATGCAGCAATTGAAGCAGCTAGAGCAGGAGAACAGGGGCGAGGGTTTGCAATTGTTGCTGATGAAGTTAGGAAACTAGCAGAGCAATCATCCGAATCTTCAATGGAAATTGGAAGTTTAATTAAGGAAATACAAGCAGACGTACATGAGACTGTAAAAGCTATGAATGAAGTAGGCGTAGAAGTACAGTCGGGAATTAAGGTTGCGAATGATACAAAACAAAGTTTTTATGAGATTTCAAAATCTGCAAATGATATCGTATCAAAAGTGCAGGGTATGGTAGAACTATCAAATAAAATGACAACTGATGCAATGAAAGTTGATACATCGATTAATCAAATAGCTATGGCTGTAAAAGAAAATTCTTCAAGTATGCAAACGATAGCTGGTTCATCTGAGGAACAACATGCTTCTATGGAAGAGATAAATTCTTCAGCAATACAATTAGCACAGATGGCGGAAGAACTTCAAGAGTTAATTGGTGGATTTAAGATTTAAGTTGAGATTCTAGGAGAGAATGCTAGAATCTTGTTACAGAGTGGAAATGAAAAATCTTATAACATAGTAAATAAGTATAATATGTAATCTCTATGCGTATTGAACAGGCAGATAAGCCATTTAAAAACCCTCCATTTGGAGGGTTTTTAAATACATTTACATTAAATTTGTGGTGGCGCACCACCATAATCGCCAACACTATATGAAGGAGCAGGATAATGCCCATGAGTAGCAAGCTGATCTGTTTTAGAAAACTGAAAAATTCCCACCGTTAATACCCCAATAAAAGCAATGCCTGATAATAATAAGCTAATTTTTTTCATTATTTTAACACTCCTTTTGCGATTGATTTTTGTCTTGCTTGATAACAAATATGGAAATAGTCACTTACTTTTTGGTGGTTCTCTAATTGTCTACATTTTGTGGCAAATAATTCGGCGTATTCGACAACATATTCCCATAACTCTTCTTCCTCAAAGTATAAGATTCCTTCTTGAATGATTTTTTCTAATTCTTCCAATGGAATATTTTCGTTTAATCTTTTTAAAATAGAGAAGTGGTGTGTGTATTCTTCGTTATGAATTTTTCTGCAAATCTGTAATCCCTTATCAATGAGTTGGTTGGCCGTTGATTGTTCTCCTAATTTATAATGTTCCTTAGCTTGTAGGAAGATGGCCTTGAAGTGTGTAGGGATTTTCTCTGTTACTTCTGAAAGATGACGAATAGCTAAAGTAGACATACTTTGATCAGAATACAACCAACCCATCGTATTTTTTACGTATAACAAGGAATCTTCTTCCCCATTTTTTTGTAGTAAATCAATTGCACAATGTAGATATTCTTCTGCTTGTTCGTACTGTTTTAAATAGATACAGCAACCACCTAGCAAACTATTACAAAAGGCTGTTTTTACTTCATAACCTTCATACTTTGAAAAGATTGCTCTCGATTTATTTGCGTATTCGATAGAAGTGAGATTGTTATAGGTATGGTGATAGAAAGTAGCAATTCTATAGTAAAATTCAGCATGTTCAATTTCATCTGGTATAGCTACCAATATTTTTTCTGCTAGTTTATAATGTTCCTCTGCCTCAGTATAATTTGATATAAAAGTGGAATGAATGGATTTGAAAAAATGATAATAGAATTGTAGAAATTGATCTGTAGGCATATCATAATCGATAATAGTATCAAAACTATTTTGTTGAATACCAAGGCTATCTGTTAAGACCTTGTAACGAAATTCGAGTAGTGAATAGTATAGTAACAAATTTTGATCCTGATGCTCTTGATCCGGTTCAATGCTTAACTTATTAATTTTTTCATCAATTTTCTTTTTTAGATTAGTAGCTTTTATAACTTGCTGAGATAGCATAGATCGATACCAGTCGTTCAATAGAGAGGTTAATTGCTCATTTCCTTTTACTGAGACACTCATAATATACGCCCCCATTTTCTAAAAAAATCCTAATCCAATTTAATTATAAACATCATAACAAAATAGAAGAAAAAATGGAGTGATATTACAATATTTTTCAAGAAAATTCATAAAAAATAATCAATTCGTGTCGAATATACTTAGAATAAAGCATTCAAAAATTATCAAAAGATGATATGAGTCTTTATACGTTCTATCAGGTGAACTTAGAAACTGTGATTGAAGATTTATGAAATTTCCTTATATATCAATTTAATAATGATTAGGGATTTAGAAAGTTCTATGGAAATTACATATCAACCTGATTGGAAGATTGGAAATTTAATAACTAGTGATACATTTTACTTAACGCAACATTTTGGTGCGCAAATGAAAATTTTTAAAGTCCACACAAATGGTATCCTAGAACGATTCCAAACAATAGAACCAGAATTAAAATAAAATTTTTGCAGGATCGATTAAATTCATTCCTTGTTATGCAAACACATTTTCAGCGGAAATAACTTCTTTACTATTTTGCGCTAGACAGACTTTATAAAAAATGGTTACATTTCCTGATCTTGAAATAATCCTTTCAAATTACAATCCTACTTTTTCTAAAAATTTTACTGCATCAACAATATTTGTAGAAGTAATTGCTAAAAAATTTTTTCAAATAAAATTTATAAAAGCTTGATAGGCGATACCAAATGAAAATACCGTAGCTACTATATGTGCAGTCCATTTAGGCATATTTAATTTCAATACGGTATTGTACAACATTCCATATACGATACAAATGATTAATATGAATGCAATGAATTGAAGAACTAATAAAAATAGCGGTTGTTCCATTTATTATCACTTCCTTTGTTTAATATATTAATATAATTTATTTAAATGTGAAAGTTTTATTTCTATAAATTTTCAAAAAATTGATATGAAAGGCATAGTAGTAATCACAAGAATTACTGCAAAACTATAATGGAACTAAAAGTATTATGACGAGATCAGTAAAATAGTAAAGAAGGTCACCATTCACGGCGATCTTCTTTACTATGCGTTATACCCAAATAATTTTAAATCTTCTCCTGAATCTGAAATGATTTTCTCAAATCGTAATCCTACTTTTTCTAAAAGCTTTCCTGAGGCGATGTTATCTATAGAAGTAATTGCTACAATTCGTTTCATGCCGAGCTTTTGTACACCGTATTCGATTATCGCAGAAGCTGATTCGTAGCCATATCCTTTTGAACGGAATGTTTCTAAAAAGGCAAATCCGATATCAACGTCTTCTAATGAATCTCTTTTAATAAGGCCACACATACCAAGTGGAGTGAGATCTTCTTTTCGTTCTACTAAGTAAAGGCCAAATCCGAGTTTGTTATACATATCGATGGGACCGTTTACAATATAATTTTTTGCATCTTCTAAGTTTCTAACCCCTTTGTCACCGATAAACTGAATCCATGCAGGATCGTTTACTAACTCAAGAATAAAAGAAGCGTCTTTTATATCAAACCAACGAAGATTTAGACGTTCGGTTTCAAGAACTATCAATTATTACACCACCTTTAAAAAGTTATAACAATTAGTATGGATTGTGTAAAACAAAAGTGCAACATATTTTAATGGGGGTATTTGTTCACATAAAGTTCGTTTGTTTTGTATAGAGAGATATTTTATAATTAGGATTGATTGTAAAGAGTGAGATACTTATACAATGACTCCTAGGTGACTAGGAGTTTTTACTATATAACTATCATTATTACTAAATATGACACACTACACATTCTACTCAAGGAGGTACATAATGAAGAAATTATATAATGCATCGTTTACGTATTTGATTATCGGTTTATTATCAGGGATTTTCGCTAGGGAGTATGGTAAGTATAAAGGGATTTTAGGATCTACTTTGTTAAATCTTTTGCATACACATACACTTGTACTTGGCTTTTTCTTCTTTTTAATTGCTTTAGGATTAGCAAAAGTATTCGCGTTTCATGAAGTGCAAGGGTTTAATAAGTGGTTTGTTTTACATAACATTGCATTAACATTAATGTTAGGTTCGCTAGCAGCGAGAGGGCTTCTTCAGTTAAATGGAGCTGACTTTAAAGGGCTAACTTATATTGTAGGGTTTTCTCATTCGTTGATGGCAGTTACATTAATTTGGTTTATGTTGTTAATAAAGAAATCGTTTAAAATGTAGTGAAAAAGAACTTGTAGCGTGTGCTGCGGGTTCTTTTTTGTATGTTCAGGTTAAATAATCTTATTTTTCTAATTATTTTGTATAAAGATGGTATACTTGTTTTAAAATTAAAAAGGAGAGTTGATTATGGAAATAACAATTGAACATGTAGTAAATGAATTAAAAGGCATACTTCCTGAAGATCGAGTAGTAATAAATATGACAGTACGAGAGTTACATAGTAAAGATGAATCTTACCACGTTAGTAGTTTACCTGATGTAGTTGTTTTTCCAAAAACGACCGAAGAAGTTAGCGCGATAATGAAAATAGCGAGTCAGCACGGAACAGCTGTCGTTCCATTTGGAGTAGGATCCAGTTTAGAGGGACATGTAATTCCTTACGAAAAAGGAATTACAATGGACTTTTCTCTTATGAACAAAATACTTGAAATAAGAGAAAAGGATTTTCTTGTGAGAGTACAGCCAGGGGTGACGCGCTCTCAGCTTAATAAAGAATTGAAAAAGTATGGATTATTTTTTAGTGTAGACCCAGGAGCTGATGCAACGTTAGGAGGAATGGCTGCTACAAATGCGAGCGGAACGACAGCGGTAAAGTATGGTGTAATGCGTGATCAAGTTCGAGATTTAGAAGTCGTTCTTGCTGATGGAGGAGTAATACATACCGGGAATTTAGCGGCGAAGTCATCATCAGGTTATCATTTAAATGGTATTTTCGTAGGATCAGAAGGAACACTTGGATGTTTCACGGAGTTAACTTTAAAAGTATACGGTATACCAGAACATGTTATGGCTGCGAGGGCATCGTTTCCAACTATAAATGATGCAGTAGAAGCTGTAATTAACATATTACAAGCAGGTATTCCAATCGCGAGAATTGAACTCGTTGATGAATTATCTATGAAACAAGTAAATTATTATAATGAAACAAGTTACAGAGAAGAACCGACACTGTTTTTAGAGTTTCACGGCAATGAAGCAGGGTTAAAGCAAGATATTGAATTTACGAAAGAAATCGTTCTTGATCATAAATGTATAGAAATTACGTTTGAGACGGAAACAGCAGCGAGAAATAAACTGTGGGATGCAAGACATAACTTAGCGTACTCTTACGTGCATAGTTATCCTGGTAAAAAGCTAATGAGTACAGACGTATGTGTGCCAATTTCGGAATTAGCTGGAGCGATTCAACATGCGAAAGAGGTATTAGATAAAGTAGGGCTTATTGGCGGTATTCTCGGTCATGTTGGAGATGGGAATTTCCATGTACTCTTAATGATTGACACAAATGATAAAGAGGAAGTAAAGAAGGCGGACGAAATAAACGAAAGTATCGTTCTGTATGCTCTTAAACGAGGAGGAACGTGTACAGGAGAACATGGCGTTGGAATCGGAAAACGAAAGTATCAAGAAGAAGAACATGGGGCGGCATTATTTGTAATGGAGAAAATAAAGAAAGCTCTTGATCCGCAAAATATTTTGAATCCGAATAAGGTGTTTCAATTAAAAGATAGGGGCTGATTGGATGAAAGTACTAGAAGCGATAAGTAATATAGCTGGAAAGTATTTTGCATTTTGGGTTATTTGTATGGCAGCTATTGCATACTTCATTCCCGTGCCATTTCTAGGGTTAACTAGTTACATAACGATTTTACTTGGGATTGTAATGTTTGGGATGGGATTAACATTAAAGGCTGTTGATTTTAAAATCATCGCTACAAAACCATTGCCAGTTATTATCGGTGTATGTGCTCAGTTTATTATTATGCCACTTGTCGCATACGTACTAGCCTACGTTATGAATTTACCAGCGGAATTAGCAGCTGGATTAGTGTTGCTCGGTTCAGTACCGGGTGGCACTGCATCAAATGTTATGGTTTATTTAGCAAAAGGGAACTTAGCGTTGTCTATTGCAATGACTTCATTATCAACATTACTAGCACCAATTGCTACACCGCTCATTCTACTATTACTTGCAGGGCAATGGATGCCAGTAAATGCTATGTCCATGTTTCTTTCTATCGTACAAGTCATTATTGTGCCTATTATTTTAGGACTAGTAGTGAAAAAGTTTTTCCCTCGTATCGTTAATAAAGGAATGACTGTTATTCCTTTAATATCGGTTGTAGCAATTATTATTATTGTTTCCGCAGTTGTTTCAGCAAATGTAAGTAGCATTACTTCTTCAGGACTTCTTATTTTTATTGCAGTGATGCTCCATAATGCTTTCGGTTTTTTGCTCGGATATATAACTGCGTTCGTACTTGGACTAGACGAAGGGACAAGAAGGGCTATTTCAATAGAAGTAGGAATGCAAAATTCTGGCTTAGGTGTTGCACTGGCGACAACGCATTTTGGACCTGCTGCTGCACTCCCAAGTGTATTAGCGGCGGTATGGCATAACATTGCAGGACCAATTTTAGCAACCATCTGGTCAAAAAATGCAAAGAATACTTTCAGCGATGAAAATGTATCAATAAATATAGAAAAATAAGAGATAAGCATTTCATTTGAAATAGAGGAATGATAAATAATGCAAAAACGTACTGTACATTTTGAAGGAATGGTTGTATTTTTAGCCACGATTTATATGTATTCGATATATGAGTTTAGTTGGATTATATTTTTTGTATTCCTTTTAGCTCCGGATTTATCAATGTTAGCGTATAGTATAAATAATCATGTAGGCGCTAAAATTTATAATATTTTTCACACATATATTATATCAATAGTAACAGCTATCATAGGTGTCTATTTTAAGGTAGATACAGTTATAATGATTGGCTTAATATGGACAGCGCATATTGGAATGGATCGAATGTTTGGATATGGATTGAAATATGAGACGGATTTTAAGGATACTCATATTCAACGGTTATAATTTGTTTTGAGAAGAGGGATAGGTTGAAACAGAGAATTGCTATCGAAGAATATAATGTCAAATGGGAAAATGAATTTAATAAAATACACACTCTTATTAACAATGTAATGGAAGACAGCATTGTATCTATTGAACATGTTGGGAGTACATCTGTTAAAGGACTTGCAGCAAAACCAATATTAGATATTGATATAGTAATAGAAGAGTACGAAATTTTTCCTGAAGTAGTAAAAAGGCTCGAAACGATAGGATACTATCATCAGGCAGAATGGAGTTACAAAGGGAGAGAGGCGTTTGGTAGAAAGGATGCTCTCGTTCCGTGGAGTGAAGAAAATACAGTTTGGATGGAACATCATTTATATGTGTGTGACAAAAATAGCGAAGAGTTAAGAAAACATATAGCGTTTCGGGATTACCTTCGTGAACATGAAGCCGTTGCTGCTGAATATGGACGTTTAAAGGAAGAGTTAGCGAGAGAGACGAAAAATCGATCTAGTTATATTGAGGGTAAGACCGTATTTATTACAAATATATTAGAAAAAATAAACTAAAGCAGCATGGAATACATGCTGCCTATTGTTTTGAAATAGAAAGCTGCCATTATAAAACAAATACAAACTGGCCCTGTTGATTGATGCGGTTACTAAATATAATAGGAAATAAAATAGAAAAGAGCGGAAAAGAGGGAGCTTATGTACATACCAAAATATTTCGCAATACAAGATGAAGAGATGAAGTACGAAATAATGGAACAAAATAGCTTTGCGACATTATTTTCTCAACATAACGGAGAACCATATGCAACGCACTTGCCGTTGTTATTAAATAGGGAGACCCTTACTTTACATGGTCACTTCGCACGGCCGAATGAACAGTGGAAAGATATTGGGACTCAGCAAGTACTAGCTATATTTCAAGGACCACATAGTTACATCTCTCCGTCATGGTATGAAACAAACAATGCAGTACCAACATGGAATTACGTTGCAGTGCATGTATATGGTGAATTAGAAATTGTTGAAGATGAGAAGACATTAGTAGATTCTCTTCAAGATTTAGTAAATAAATATGAAGATCCAGAGAGCACCTACTCACTTAATGATGTAGATCCGAATTATATGGGAGGATTAAGTAAGGGAATAGTTGGATTCAAAATAAAGATAAATAAAATAGAAGGAAAAGCGAAGTTAAGTCAAAATCATTCTGTAGAGAGACAGAATTTAGTTGTGGAGAAACTTGAGAAAGTTGGTAGTGAGGAGAGTAAGAGGATTGCGGAGTTGATGAGAAAATAAAGCCTACATGAAAGGGAAATATTCTAAATAAGCGTATTTAAAAAGACCTTCTTAATTGAAGGTCTTCCGTTTTTTAAAGTGCTTTTTCAGTTGTTGTTGAGTTGTAGTCTTTACTTGCGTCAACAGATTGAACAAGGTCAGGTCTTTGTGGTGCAGGAAGATCAGCATGACCCGCTTGGTATGTAAATGAACTATGAATACCAGTAGCTAGAATACCGAAAACAGATAGTCCTAAAAAAACAGAGCTAATTTTTTTAATCATTTCAATGCCCCTTTCTCAAACGTTTTTTCTTTTGCTTGTAACGCTTTATGAAAATATTCACTTGCCTTAATGTGGTTATTTTCACTATAAAATTTAACAGCTAATTTTTCTGAGTATTCTTGAGTGTAGTTATATAATAATTCTTTGTCGAAAAACGTAATTCCTTTAAGAATAATTGTTTCTAATTCTTCAGAAGCAACATTATTATTTAGTTCGTTTAGAATTTTAAAATGATATATATATTCTTCATTATTTAATTCAGTACAAATTTTTAACCCTTTTTGGATTAACCCTTCAGCAATACTAGTTTCATCTAGTTTAGAGTGTTCTCTTGCTTGCAAGAAGAGAGCTTTGAAATGTGTAGGTTTCTTTTCAGTTACTTCTGATAGGTGACGGATTGCGAGTGTGGAGAGGTTTTGACTCGCATATAACCAACCCAAATTATTACGTACACTTAAAATTAATTCTTTTTCATTAGATTTTTGTAAAAGGTGTATTGCTGAATTATATTGTTCTTCCGCTTGTTCATATTGTTTTAAATATACAAATGAGGCACCTAATGTATTTTTGCATAATCCAACTTTAACTTCGTAGCCAGTATGTTTATCGAAAATCTCTTTAGCCTTAGTTGCATATTCAATGGATTCAATTGGTTGATAAAAGTGATAATGGAAAATCGCCATTCGATAATAAAATTCAGCATGCTCTAGATTATCAGTGTTATTTACTAGTAATAACTTAGCTTGTTCATAATGTTCGCTAGCTAAGTTATAGTCTGTGGTTAAAGTTGCATAAATGCCTTTAAAGAAGTGATAGTAGTAAGCCAGTGGATGGTTGGATGAGATTAAGTAAGAATCTATTTTATCAAAACAATCTTTTGAAATACTTAAACTATCTACTAAAACTTTATATCGAAAGTCTAGTAAGGAATGATATAATGCTAAGTTTTCATCTTCTTCAAAGTTTAGTTCCTTTTCCTCAATTTCATGCTTTAAGTTTGTCGCCTGGGACACATCTTGTTTAAGCATAGCTAAATACCAATCATTAAATAATTTCGTAATTTGTTCATTACCTTGTAGTTGAACGTTCATGAAATCCCCTCACTTTTTGAATATTCTTATAAAATATATTATCAAAAATAACAATATTTAGAAATGTAATTTTTATTTCTCAATATTTGTTTAACGAGCTTATGAGTAAGTCTATTGGAATAGTTTAATTTTTGTTTTGGAGTAAAGAAAAGGAATCGGGAAAGGTGCATTTTAAAGTTCTAGTTGAGAGGGGAGAATATAAAAAAGTGTGTTCACACAATCTGTATGAACACACCTTTTTACATGTTAAACAATCAAGTCCCACAAAAAGTACGATAAGGACGATTCGTCGGTGCAGGCGGAATGCAGTATTCTTCTTGATCTGTAGAATACGCATAAGGGTTTGATAAAGCTTCAAGAAGTTTCTCCATTACGCTATAGTCGTCATTTGTAACAGCTGCTTCTAGTGCTTCTTCTACACGGTGGTTCCTCGGGATGATTGATGGGTTATTATTTTTCATCATCTCGTAGGCGTTTTCTTTCGATTCTTCTTGTTTTTCTAATCGAGATTGCCACAGTTTGTACCATTCTTTAAATTCAGGACTATCGAATAGAGGGGTATTTTCTAACGTATCAAGAGTTAATGAACGGAATGTATTAGTGTAATCTGCTTTATATTTCTCCATCATTTTTAAAAGTTGCTCAATAAGTGATTGATCTTGTTCTTCGTTGCTAAATAGTCCTAATTTCTTTTTCATTCCAAGGAACCAATTGTTTTCATACTGTACGCTAAATTTCGAAATTTCGTCTTGAGCGATTTTTAGTGCTTCTTCATCATCTTCGTGCAGAATCGGTATTAAAGATTCTGCTAGTCGTGCGAGATCCCATGCGGCCATATATGGTTGATTTCCATATGCATAACGACCTTGTGTGTCAATAGAGCTAAATACGGTTCCTTGGTCGTAATTGTCCATAAATGCACAAGGACCGTAATCAATTGTTTCGCCACTGATCGTTATATTGTCAGTGTTCATTACGCCGTGAATAAATCCAACAAGTTGCCATTTTGCGATAAGACTTGCTTGTTTTTTTATGACTTCTTGTAGTAATGCAGTATATCGGTTTTCATGGGATTCACTTTCTGGGTAATGTCTTTTTATCGTATAGTCAGCTAGCGATTTAAGGTCCTTTATTGAACCACGAGCTGCAGCATATTGAAATGTACCGACGCGTATATGGCTACTAGCTACTCTAGTTAAAATTGCTCCAGGTAACTTTGTTTCACGATATGTTGCTTCACCAGTTGTGACAACTGCTAAACTACGAGTAGTCGGAATATCAAGTGCATACATTGCCTCACTAATGATATATTCACGTAGCATCGGACCGAGTGCAGCACGGCCATCTCCTCGGCGTGAATAGGGAGTAGGGCCAGAACCTTTCAGTTGAATATCGAAACGCTCACCTGAAGGAGTAATTTGTTCGCCAATTAAAAGAGCACGACCGTCGCCTAACATATTAAAATGTCCGAATTGATGACCAGCATATGCTTGAGCTAATGGATGAGCTCCTTCTGGGAGTGCATTACCAGCGAAAATAGCAATTTCAGCTTCCTTATTCAGTTCTTCAGGGGTCAAGCCAAGAGATATCGCTAATGAATGGTTTAGTTTAACTAACTCCGGTGAACTTACGGGAGTAGGGGGGATTTCTGTATAAAATGATTGTGGTAAAGTCGTATAACTATTATCTAAATTCCAACCTGTTTCATTAATTTTAGTCATTGTATCTCCTCCTTTTTATATTTTAAGTTATGTATTTGTACGTATGTATTCTTTGTAAAGTTAGCTAAAAGTATAATATAATATTTCCCCTTGCAATCTATTGTAAGGACTTCATTGCACTATGTCTATTTAACAGCAAATTTAAAACCTCCATTTTAAGAAAATGGAGGTTTTATTATTATTTAATTTTTACAATTATTTTTCCTTTTGCTCTTCCAGACTCTGAATATTCCATTGCTTTTTGCGCATCTTCAAAAGGGAAGACTCGATCGATTACCGGTTTGATTTTTCCGGCTTCAATATAGTTTGCAATAGTACGTAATTGACCCCCGCTTGGCTTCATAAATAAAAATGAATATTGAGCATTATGCTTTTTTTCAAGTGCAGTAAGTTTTTTGCTGGCTAATGAAAATAAGAGAGTTTTAAAGAATCCTGAACCAAATTCTTTACCGAAGCGAGCATTCGGCATACCTGAAACGGAAACAATGTTTCCGCCGCTTTTTATAATATTGAATGATTTTTCAAGTGTTGCACCGCCGATTGTATCAAATACCGCATCATAATTTTTTAGTATATCTTCAAATTTTTCTGTTTTGTAATTAATAATTTCATCTGCGCCAAGAGACGTTACTAAATTTGCACCAGCTTCACTAGCAGTCGTTGTAACAGTAGCACCCATTATTTTTGCTAACTGAATTGCGAAAGTACCAACACCACCAGACCCAGCGTGAATTAATATTTTTTGTCCTTTTTGTAATTGCATAATGTCATGTAATGCTTGATATGATGTTAAGCCAACGAGTGGAATCGAAGCAGCTTCCTCAAAATTTAAATTTTTTGGTTTTAAAGCTATATCATCTTCATGAATGGCTATATATTCCGCGAAAGTACCAATCTTATTTTTTCTTGGGCGTGCATATATTTCATCACCGACTTTAAAGTTAGTCACTTTTGCCCCAACCTTTACGATAACACCGGAAAAGTCATTCCCAAGGATTAGGGGCATTTCATATTTAAGTAACATCTTTACTTTTCCATCACGTATTTTAAAGTCAATTGGGTTAATACTAGCTGCATGAATTTCTGCGAGCACTTCATGCTCATTTATTTCAGGAGTAGGTACCTCTGCCATACGCATTGGAACTTTCCCGTATTTATCAATTATCATTGCTTTCATTTCTTATACCTCCACATTTCAATAAAAGTTGTGTAATAGCTTTTCGATATCTAATACAAGATTTTTTAATAAACTTAATTTTGTACGTATATCAATATAATAAAAGTTTTTTGTACCTTCTTTTCGCATTAAAATAATACCAGCTTCTCGTAAAATCCGAAGGTGATGCGATACCGCTGGTCGAGAAAGGTGTGTTTGTTTCGTGATTTCTCCTACACGTAATCCGGTTTGACATTCCGTTTCCATGAGAACTAACAAAATAGCTTGACGTGTTTCATCGCCAATTGCCAATAATACTTTTTGAGAATCAATAAAATCTTTTTTTATAACATTTAATTGTTCTTGTTTATTCATTTCAATCACTTTACCTCCTGGTAATTAGTCGAAAGGTTTAAGATGATGAACCATTACATCGATACGGTAATGCTACATGATTGTTGTATGAGGTGCAATATTGGGAAAGAAAATCGAGACGAATGAATTTTTTATTTTTGAAAATTATAGGGAGATAGAAAAGGGATTGGAAGGACTATATAACACAATAGATGAAGTTTTAAAAACAAAAAATGATGTAACAATAAAATAAGCGGTCGTAACCTTGTATAATCGATAAGGTTACGACCGCTTATAATGTTTGCATTATTTTTGATTTTTACGATAGAACATAGTTCAACGTAAAGTACGTTCTTTTGTTTTACACTTTCATACAGACACAATTCAGGTGGATTATAGATGTATGAAAAGGTAAAAAGGATTTTGGGGCGTAATCTATCTATATGATAATTCAAAATGAAATATAAGTCTATATTTTAATGTTTTTTTTGATTATATTTATGACACTGAGCTCAGAACAATGATGTGGAGGGTAAATATATGAAATCGAATTATGTACCAGTTTTAATTGTTGGAGGGGGATTATCTGGGTTAGCGTCTGCGTTATTTCTTGCAAAACATAACATTGAGTACTTACTTATTGAAAAGCATCCGTCTACTGCCATTCATCCGAAAGCAGGCGGCCTTACTTTACGTACAATGGAGTTATTTCGAGAATTAGGTTTGGAACAAAAAATTAAATTGGCAGGTAAAGCATTAGAGAACTGCCGAGGAAGAATAGCAGTTCATACAATAGCTGAGGCGAATAAAGAAGAATTGGAACAAATGAGAGCGACGCAATACGGAAACGATGAAGAATTACTTCAAAAAATAGAAAAGATTAGTCCATCAAAACAAACTGCGTGTTATCAAATTATTTTAGAAGAAATGATGTTACAAGAAGCGAAAACGCTAGGCGGGCAACTATCTTTTTATCATGAATTAGTTTCATTTGAACAAAATGAAAACGGGGTAAAAGCAACGATTCGAAATCGTGAAACAGAAAAAGAAAGTGTCATACATTGTGACTATGTAATTGCAGCGGATGGAGCGAAAAGTAAAATACGTGAGCAGTTAGGGATTAAAGCTGAGGGTCGTGGAACCATTGGTGGCTATTATATGAATATTTATTTTGAAGCTGATTTAAGTGAGTTTATACAAGGATATGCATTCGGTTTTTCGATGGTACTTCATCCGGAGGTTCTTGGTGCACTTATCCCGGTTGATAACGTAAAAAAATGGATTTATCATGTAGCCTACGATCCATTAAAAGGAGAGGGGTTAGAGGACTTCACTATAGAACGTTGTAAACAAATTACTCAAATAGCAATTGGAAGTACAAATATTGATTCAGAAATATTAAGTGTTTTACCGTGGGAAGCGGCCGAAAGTACAGCGGTGAAATTTCAAGAAAATCGAATCTTTTTAGTTGGAGATTCAGCACATATTATGCCGCCAACAGGAGGGTTTGGTTCAAATACAGGAATACAAGATGCACATAACTTAGCTTGGAAATTAGCGGCTGTTATAAAAGGGAAGGCAAAACCAAAATTGTTAGAAACATATCATGAGGAGAGACACTCTGTTGCAAAATTAACGACAGCTTATTCAAGTAGTTTACTGTTTCGTGCTGCAAATAGAGAGGAAGGTAGTTTGAATAATATGGATGGTTTAGCTGTTACAGTTGGATATCAGTATTGTTCAGAGGCGATTATAGATGATTCAGTAACTCCGTATAGAATGGATAGCATAGAGTTGAACGGAAGACCTGGAACGCGAGCGCCACATTTATGGGGAACGTATGAAGGGAAGAAAGTTTCTACATTAGACTTATTCGGTAACAGTTTTGTATTACTTACAGGAGTAGAAAATAGTTCTTGGGCTGAGGCAGCACATACTGTTTCAGCTAAATTAGGAATAAATATAAAAGGGTATCGTGTTGGTTTAAGTGGAGACTTTGTTGCTCCAGAAGATATTTTTAGCAAATTATATGGTATAGAGAATGGAGGTGCTGTATTAATTAGACCAGATGGCTTTATCGGATGGCGTTCGGAAAAAACGGTAGTAAATCCAGATATAGTATTGGAAGAGGTAATGAGAAATTTATTATGTGATTTTTAAGTAACTACAGAAATATTGTTTTATGTGCTTCACTGTACTGAAAAAAATATTCACAAATTTCAATAGGTTTGATATGATTAAATTCGACAAGTTAATAGAGGCCGGAGATATTTGAGAAAAGCCATAAATTTATTTAGGGACACAGGAGTGTATTCTAAATAATTTATGGCTTTTTTTATTGAATGAACCGTACAAAATAGGGAGTTACATGTGAAAAGGAGGGCTATAGAAATTAAATAGGATAATACTAGTTTATTAATAATATAGAGAAAGTATATTTGTAAGATTGGAATTTTAATATAGGTTTATAAAAATAATGAAAGTGTGTCTTCTATTTCGTGTAAATCTCATTAGCTTGTTGAAATTTGCAACGTAGGAAGGGTTAGAAGGATGAGAAAGATTATTAGCGTTTTAGTTATTTTCTTTATGACGGGAAGTATCTTTGCTGGGGGAGCTGTTCATGCGAAAGCAGAAGGAAAGCATGAATGGAATACGAATAAGCTTTTAAATATTGCACATCGCGGAGCAAGTGGACATGCACCTGAGCATACTTTTGCTTCTTATAATTTAGTGAAAAAAATGAAAGCGGATTATTTAGAGTTAGATATTCAATTAACAAAGGATGGCCAATTAATTGCAATGCATGATACAGCAGTTGATCGCACTACAAATGGAACAGGCGAAGTACGCGATAAAACGTTAAGCGAAATAAAGAGTTTAGATGCTGGATCATGGTTTAATAAAGCGTATCCAGAAAAGGCTAAGCAAGAGTATGTTGGGCAAAAGGTTCCAACTCTTGAAGAAATCTTCCAAAAGTATGGAAGAAGTATGAAGTATTATATTGAAACAAAATCACCAGATGTGTATCCAGGAATGGAAGAGAAATTGTTGGCGTTGTTACAAAAATATAATTTAGTAGGCCAAAACATGTCTTCTAGCCGTGTTATGATTCAATCATTTAGTAAAGATAGTTTGAAAAAGATTCATAGTATGAATGAAAATATTCCGTTAGTTCAATTGCTTTGGTATTATCCAAATGAAAACAATGAAATTGTTGAATGGTCTGGCATTACACATGAACCGAAAAGTGTAACGAATGATGATTTTCAAGAAATTAAAAAGTATGCAGCTGGTATTGGACCAAACTTACGTAATGATAACGGAGAACTAATTATTGATGAGTCATATATGAAAATGGCTAGGAAAAATGGACTGTTAATTCACCCTTATACAATTAATGAGAAACCAGATATGAGACTGTTAATCAAATGGGGTGCTACAGGAATGTTTACAAATTATCCGGATCGATTACATAGTGTATTGAAGGAAAAATAAGTGGAAAAGGGTATACCAGTGTTTTAGGTATACCCTTTTTAATCTAACTCCCCGATAAACGTAATCTCTTTTTGATAGCATTCATCTGCATCATAAATAATTTCTTGAAAGTGAAGCGTTTTGAAGGAATGATAAACTGAAATTTCCCATGTCTCCCAAAAATCAATTTCATTTGAAAGAAGAATCCATTTTTGAAATTCACTATCTCTATTAAAGAAATTATGAAAGTAGTCCTCATTTTTAAATATAATGATTTGCGAATCCCACAAATTATTTATAGAAATCAAAACAACAACTCGATATGTATGTGTATCGCTCGGTTTCATATTTATTAAATGATTTGCTTGATTTAATAAGGTTTGAATACATAACCGTTTTACTTTTCTAGGTGTTTTACGAGAGTCAATAAAAGCTTGCGAAACTGGCAATAGCATATTCCAATATTCATCGTTATAGAAAGTAGAAGGGAACGTTTTTGTATGTTCCTCAATTCGCTTTATCACAGTGTTTGTTTTTCGTTTCATACCACGTATTTTCTTTTCACGCATTGTGAGTCATCTCCATAAATTTTTGTAATGCAGCAGAGTGATATATATCTTTTCTAGTAATAAAAGTAGTAAGAACTTTTTTGAAGCTATTTGGTAAAGGGTTGAATGATATGTCATGTTGATGACCATTTAAAATAGACTTCATCATAATTGCTATGCCCATACCTGATTTTACACATGCGAGTATCGCTTCAATTGTTCCAAACTCTAATACTCGCTTAGGTGAAATTCCTTCTTCTTGAAGCCAATCTTCTAATAAATTTCTATAATAGCACCCGTGACTAAATGCAAGTAAATTCATGTCTCCTATGTCTTTAAAGGAAGATAAAGGCTTTTTGCTAATGAGAACTAATTCTTCTTTACGAAATATATTTGTATGAAGTTCGGCATGCTGAGTAGAGCCAGCTATAAACGCTCCGTCCAGTTTTCGTTCTAGTACAAGCCTAATCAATTGTTCCGTCGTATTTGATTCTAAAATCAATTCGATTTTTGGATATTTTTCATAATAGGCCGTTAATATAGATGGAAGTCTTACAGCGGTTGTAGATTCTGTACATCCAATTTTTAAAGTGCCTCTTGGTTCGATCCCATTACTTTGAACTGCTTTAACAGATTGATCCATTAAGTGGATAATTTGTTTGGCGTATGTTAATAAAATCTCACCGTTAGAAGTTAAAGTTACACCTTTTCCGTTTCGGTAAAATAAAGGCACACCTAATTCGTTTTCTAGTTTTTTCATACGCATTGTTACGCCAGACTGTACATAGTTTAAATTTTTAGCTGCGTGAGATATGTTTTCTTCTTTCGCAACTTCGTAAAATACAGTTAAATCTTTTATATCCAAGTATCATCCCTCCAGAAAAGGTATCATTTTTTTTGATGGATCACATGATAAATCTTTATTTTATATGATATCAGAACTTTCATACAATGGAAGGGGGTGGAGGGATTATTGTGTTAATGGAAGAAAGGGTGAATAGTACTTATAAGTGGGTTATGTTAATTTTTGCGACGGTTGCTCAAACAACAGCGACACTTATAACGTATGGTGTTGGAGCGTTTGCTTTATTTTGGAAAGAAGAATATGCACTTACGAATACGGAGATTGGATTGTTAGTAAGTGTTGTAAATATAGGACCGCTATTTTGTATGCTTTTTGTCGGGCGGCTACTTGATCAATACAATGAAAAGTTGTTAATTTCGATAAGTTCATTTTTACTAGGAGGTTCGTTTTTACTGACTAATATGGTCAATGGATTTAATGGGTTACTTTTTGTACTTTTATTAGTAGGAACGTTTTATAGTGTTTCGCAGCCAGGAGGAAGTAAGGTGATAATGAAGTGGTTCTCAAAAGAAAATCGCGGGTTAGCGATGGGGATTAGACAAGCCGGTATACCGATTGGTGGTACATTAGCGGGAGTATTGATCCCGTTTCTTACAATAAAATATAATATGGCCTATGCGGTAAATAGTATTGCATGCATTTGTATAATTGGAGGGCTTTTATTTTTTATATTTTATAAGGAACCATATACTCAAGAGAAAGTTAAACAAGAACGTAGTAAACTTTCTTTTTGGATGCAGTTAAAAGAAGTGATGTGTAAAAAAGAGTTGTATGCAATTTATATAACTGGCATTTGTATGATTTCATTGCAAATGGTTCTAGTTGCACACTTTATAAAATTTTTAGTATTGGAACAATCAATCACGCCAATTTTAGCTGGAAAAGTATTTTCCGTTATGTTCTTTTCTGGAATGGTTGGTAGGGTTATATTAGCAGCTACTAGTGATTTATTTTATAAGGGGAATAGGCGTACCCTCTTATTTATAACTGTTTGTATTTCTATTTTCTTCATTCTAATATTAGTAATGAGCATACATACAATAACGAATGTATTGTATGGTGTAAGTGCATTGTTAGGGTTCTTTTCAATTGGATGGTTTAGTCTTTTTATAACTGAAGTTGCAGAATCAGCAAGTGAAGAATCGGTAGGGATGACAGTGAGTTTTGCACTTACATTAAATCAAATTGCCATTATTGCTGCGCCTGCTTTATTTGGTTATATTGTAGATAAGAAGGGATATACGTATGCGTGGTTATGCATAGTTGTATTACTAACTATTTCAGCGGTCAGCTTATATAGGAAGTATAGAAAATGAAGGAATGTTAGCAATGTAAATTTTTTATGAAGAAAGTCTAAAGAAATGTTGAATGACCGACATTTCTTTTTTTATTTGTTGTATAATCAAAATGTAAATGAGATTCATTTTCAATTTCGTTCATTGCCTCTTTTGAAATTACCTGTAATTTTAGCCATAATTAGCTGTTTTTCATTATCGTTATTTGCATGATTTATTTTATTTAAAAGTTTTTCAGCATCATTTCCTTTTAATATCATAATCTGTTTTCTGTAATATTAAATTAATACAATGTTATTTTTTGTTATCCGATAATGAAACACCTTATCATCTAAACGATTGCGTTTATCGGTGTTTTTCATATTACATCTCCATTCTTTTTAGTATGTAACAAATGTTACAAAAGAATTTGAAATTATAGTGTAATGCATCCGATTGTATGTTGGAAATTTTGCAAGAAAGAAATACAATAGAGAGTAGTCAAAATTGAAAATGAGAAAAAGGAATCTAGTTTTAACAGAGTGAATATTAAATAATATTATAATATACTTGATAATTAAAAGATAGAATGGATATACGTTAAGTGAAACTAGATAAAAGAGGGTTCCTAGTATGTTAAAGAAATGGTTAATCATTTTCTTTATTTTTGCTGTTTTTTGTGGAAGTGTTGTTACACTAATACATGCAAATAAAGGAAAAAAATATGATGCAAAGGCATTTTCTAATGTAAATAGTAAGCAAAAAGATGTTAAGCAGGAAGTTGATGCGAATGAGAAAAAGCGTTATGAAATTGCAGCTGGAAAATTAGATCAGTATTTAAAAGATAAAGGATTTAATGGGAGTGTTCTTGTAGCAAGTAAAGATCATGTCATTTTACGAAAAGGCTACGGTTATGCGAATGTGAAAGATCAAGTATTAACAACGCCAAGAACGAAATATCGCATTGGTTCTATTACGAAAACAGTTGTTGCAATATCTATTATGCAATTAAAAGAAAAAGGGAAGTTGAACATTGAAGACAATGTAAATAAATATATCCCATCGTTTCCAGCAGATAAAAACATTACGTTACGAAACTTGTTAACACATACGTCTGGATTACCAGAACAGGGACAAGGTAGTGTTGATGCAGCATCACGGTTAAAATTAGTAACGTGGATTGGGGCACAAACGTTACAATTTCCAGCAGGGACAGGATGGAAATATACAGATTATAATTATATGGTGCTTGCATATATTGTAGAAAAAATATCGAATAAACCACTTGCTGAATATGTGAAAGAAAATATTTTGACTCCTGTTGAAATGCATGAATCTGGAATGGGCGCAACACTTCCAGAGGATATTTTCTTAGCAGAAGGGTATACGAAAAAAGATAATAAGTTAATAGCCACGCCTCGCTTAAAAATGAACTGGCTGTATGGTTGTGGTGAAATGTATACGACTGTTGAAGATATGAAAAAGTTAGATGAAGCTATTATGGATGGTAAACTACTTTCTAAACAAAGTGTATCAGATATGTTTTCTGCATCACCTGCAAGAAAATATGGATTTAGTTTCTATATTTACCCAGATTATTATCATAACCACGGTGTATTAGCTGGCTGGAACACTTTTAATAATTTTAACTGGGATAAACGAACGTTTGTCATATTATTTTCTAACGTCCAAAATGGTATGAATGATGCATTTAATCAAGAATTTAGGAAAATGGCGAATGATTTAATAGAAGGAAAGGGAATATAAAAAAGAGCCTCTAGCGAGGGGCTCTTTTTTATAGAGCTGAAAACTCCTCAACAAGTTGAGTGAATTGTTTCAATGCACTTTCAATCGGTTCTCGCGTTGTTAAATCGACGCCAGCTTTTTTCAATAAGTTTAATGGGTAGTCTGAACTTCCGCCTTTAAGGAATTCAATATAATTTTTCTGAGCATTCGGATCACCACGTAATAGTTTATCAGCGATTTGAATGGCAGATGCGAATCCAGTTGCATATTTGTATACGTAAAACGGGCGGTAGAAATGAGGGATTCTAGCCCATCCGTATTTTACTTCTTCATCAAATACAAGTGAATCACCGTTATATTCTTTAAATAGCTTTTCATAAATTTCACTGAAGACTTGGGCATTTAATGGTTTACCTTGCTCAGCCATTTCATGTGTGATTTTTTCAAATTCTGCAAACATGATTTGTGTAAAGAAAGTACCTTTAAATTTCTCAATAAAATGGTTAACTAAATGGTTACGCACGTTCGTTTCTTTTGCTTCTTTTAATAAATAGTGAATTAATAACACTTCATTTACTGTAGAAGCGACTTCTGCGACAAAGATAGAATAATGTGCAGAAATTCTTGGTTGGTATCCATGTGAATAGTGCGTATGCATACCGTGCCCGCATTCATGAGTAAGAGTGAACAGGCTGTTTAAATCATCGTGATGATTTAAAAGAATGAAAGGATGAACACCGTATACACCAAAGTTATAAGCACCAGAACGTTTTCCTGGTGTTTCTCTTACGTCTATATATCGTTTATCTTTAAAACTTTTTAATGTCTCAATATATTCTTCTCCTAAAGGAGCTAGTGATGCAATCATAATGTCAAATGCTTCACTATATGGAATGTCTTGTTTTGCACCCTCTACTAAATCGACGCCTAGGTCGTATTGTCTTAGTTCATCTACGTTTAATTTTTCTTTTCGAATTTCATTGTATGTATGTAATGTTTGAATGTTTTTTTTCGTTGTATCAATTAGGTTTTCATATACTTCTTTCGGAACCATATCGCCAAATAATGATTTCTCTAACGCCGATGGATAGTGTCTTAGCTTCGAAACAGTAACATTATTTTTAATAGCAGCGGATAAAGTAGATGCGATGGAATTCTTTAACTGAACATATGGTTTGTAATATGCTTTATAAGCTTCTTTACGCTTTTCACGATTCGTATCTTCTATTAATTTTGCATACATTCCGCGTGTTAAGTTCATTTTCTCTCCATCGTCAGTCGTCACTTCACCAAATAATATATCTGCATTATTCAACATACCAAATGTGTGCTGTGGAGAGGAAAGAGCTTCACCCATTTGTGATAAAATTTCTTCTTGGTCCTTATTCAATACGTGTTTTTTATAACGATATAATTCAAACAAGTCTTCTTTATAATATTGTAAGCCTTCTGTTTCTTCTATGTAAGAATGTAATGTGTTTTCGTCTATGCTAAGTAAGAAGGGGGAAAAGAAAGATTTAGCTGCACTTACTTTCACGTGTAATTGTGATACTTTATCGACAAGAGATTGCGCGTCAGTATCGCGTGTATCAAGGTCAGATTGTAATCGTGCATAAGCGAACATTAAAGATATTATGCTAGAAATTTCTTCACTCTTCGTTAAATAAGCTAATAAACTATTGCCATCGTGAATATTTCCATTAAACTCGTGTAATTCCTTCGTTAATACTTCAATTTTATGAAAATCACTTTCCCAATCTTCAATTGTATGGTAAATGTCTGTTAAATCCCATTTTTCTATATCAGCTACTTGTAATCGATCTTTAAGTTCTGTCATAATCATTTCCTTTCTAAACATGTAGTTATATTTCTATATAACTATGAAATACAACAAATTGCAAAAAATCCCTGCTGAAAATTGAAAAGCCCTGCTAAAATAACAAGGCTTACTTACTTATAGTGTAATTCCGAATTTTGAATGTAAAAGGTTTGTATATTGCATGTCTGTAACGGTTTCTTTCGTTTTTTTACCATTTTTCGCTACTGTAAGGCTATCCTTCGTTAAAGAGGCATGCCCATCTTCAGTTAGTTTTACAATGAGAGGTACTTTATTAAAGGGTGATCCTTCATGTTCAACGATAATTTTTTGTGCTGTATTTGCTTTTTCTTCATCCACTTCTTCTATATAAAATGCATAGCCTAACGTCCAATCATCAGCAGAAGATTGATCCAAGAACTCATTGTTTTTCCGCATCTCTAAAATGTAGTTTTCCTTTTCGGTCATTTCTTTACGAATACGATAATCTCCTGTAACAGAGTGAATGACTTCACCTGAGAAAGGGACAGGGGCAAGAGGTAAGTATGATCCAAATCCTACTTCAATTAAATAAAGTTCATTATGATGTGTTAAAACGGTTGCGATATGGCCAGAATCAACAGCCCATATGGAGTTTGCAGCGTTATAAACTGTTCCTGAAACGAGATGAACATCGAATCCTGAATCTTTCAGGAAGTAATACATAGTAGGATTGAGTTCATAACAAAGACCGCCACGGTTATTTACTAAAATTTTCTCCTTCAAATTTTCTTTTGATATTTCTGTAAAATTCTTTTCGAGAATATTTAAGTTTTCAAAAGGAACAGTTTGTGCCATTGCGTACATAATGTTAGATAAATCTTCAAATAAAACTGTGTCTTTTTCTTCTATATGTAATCTTGAAAAAAAATGTTTTTGAAAGTCGGTCATAGAAATCCCTCCATTATGCTTATATAGGTAAATTGTAAACAATCTTAGATGGGATGTGAAATTAAAACTACGCTGAATATTTGAAGGGAAATTTAAAATAATGTGGGAGAGTGAGAGATTGATACTTTACTAACAGATGGGTGTAATATTATAATAATTCTGACAAACTATGCAAACGCTTTCTTGGAAAGGGATGGTGTACAGATGTTTAAAAGAATAACAATAGTCGGATTGTCGATTGTTATGTTTTTACCTAGTATATATGGAGGGAGTAGAGCATATGCAGATACAGTTAACAATGGAACGCTAATGCAGTATTTTGAGTGGTACGCTCCGAATGATGGGAATCATTGGAATCGTTTGCGTACTGATGCTGAAAATTTAGCGCAAAAAGGAATTACATCTGTTTGGATACCACCTGCATATAAAGGAACTACGCAAAATGACGTAGGATATGGAGCATATGATTTATATGATTTGGGGGAATTCAATCAAAAGGGAACGGTGCGGACGAAATATGGGACGAAAGCACAATTGAGATCTGCAATTGACGCTTTACATAAGAAAAACATCGATGTATACGGTGATGTAGTTATGAATCATAAAGGTGGAGCTGATTATACGGAAACTGTCACAGCAGTTGAGGTAGACCCGAGCAATCGGAATATTGAAGTATCAGGTGATTATGAAATTAGTGCGTGGACGGGATTTAACTTTCCAGGGCGTGGAGATACTTATTCTAATTTCAAATGGAAATGGTATCATTTTGACGGAACGGATTGGGATGAAGGAAGGAAATTAAATCGAATTTATAAATTTAGGGGTATAGGTAAAGCGTGGGACTGGGAAGTGTCTAGCGAGAATGGAAATTATGATTATTTGATGTATGCGGATCTTGATTTTGATCATCCAGATGTGGTGAATGAAATGAAAAAATGGGGAATGTGGTATGCGAATGAATTAAATTTAGATGGTTTTCGTTTAGATGCTGTTAAACATATTGATCATGAATATTTGCGCGATTGGGTAAATCATGTTAGACAGCAAACTGGGAAAGAACTGTTTACAGTAGCTGAATATTGGCAAAATGATATCCAGACTTTAAATAATTATTTAGCGAAGGTTAATTATAATCAATCTGTGTTCGATGCACCACTTCATTATAATTTTCATTATGCTTCAACAGGAAATGGAAATTATGATATGAGAAATATTTTAAAAGGAACGGTAGTTGCGAATCATCCTACACTTGCGGTTACTCTAGTTGAAAATCATGATTCACAGCCTGGTCAGTCATTGGAATCTGTAGTGAGCCCTTGGTTCAAACCGCTGGCATATGCATTTATTTTAACGCGTGCAGAGGGGTATCCTTCTGTTTTCTATGGTGATTACTATGGTACAAAAGGAAATAGTAACTATGAAATTCCAGCGTTAAAGGACAAAATTGATCCGATTTTGACGGCACGAAAAAACTTTGCATATGGTACGCAGCGTGATTATTTTGATCATCCAGATGTGATTGGCTGGACAAGAGAAGGTGATAGTGTGCATGCTAATTCTGGTTTAGCAACATTAATCTCTGATGGACCAGGAGGATCGAAGTGGATGGATGTTGGAAAGAATAACGCAGGGGAAGTATGGTACGATGTTACGGGTAATCAAACAAATACTGTAACAATTAATAAGGATGGGTGGGGGCAGTTCCAAGTAAGTGGAGGATCAGTTTCCATATATGTTCAACAGTAATTTTGTGATGAAAAAGAAGAGGTAGACTGAAATATAAGTTTTCCTCTTCTTTTTATATTGTTATCATTCTTAAATTTTTATTTTCATAAACGAATTAGTCGACTTTTAAAACAACGAGAGATGCGTTGGAATAAATAATATCACCTGTGGCTTCTCTTATTCGTACTCGAAGAACATCCCCTTGATTTAAAGATAGTAAATCAGTTCTGGCAGATGTTGATCTTACCCCAGAACCACCACTAACTCGCGTTTCAATTGCGAATTGGATGGAATCGTTTATTGTAAGATTTAATATACTAGACGATATAGCTTGTATTACAAATACAATTGAAAAGGATACAGAGTACACGCCAGTGGTATCAATTGTAATAGAATTATTTAATGGATTTAGAGTAGTTCCATTAGCAGGTCCTGGGATTGTAAAATTAACATTTGTATTAACTACTGCTGAAAAACCGATTCCTACTTCAGAAGTTATTGTTCCAAATACGGGAAGAATCCCTAAACCAGTAACCCCAGTGGGACCAGTTATTCCAATTCCGGTAGGGCCAGTAACCCCAGTGGGACCAGTTATTCCAATTCCGGTAGGGCCAGTAACCCCAGTGGGGCCAGTTATTCCAATTCCGGTAGGACCAGTAACCCCGGTGGGACCAGTTATTCCGATTCCGGTAGGACCAGTAACCCCAGTGGGACCAGTTATTCCAATTCCGGTAAAACCTGTCGCACCGGTAGGGCCTGTGATTCCAGTAGGTCCAGTAGGGAAAGTAAATGGTGGAATTGATGGTAGTGTGGGACCAATTAAATTTGGTTCCAGAGCAGGTCCATGTAAAATATTATATTCTTCATTCATATAGTAACCTCCTATCATTGCTTGTCATAATTATTAAATGTATTAGGGGAAGGAAATGACATTCGCAATAGCGGAGGCGCTTCTTATAATTTCTCCTCAGCGAATATAGGTCTAATTTAAGAAATATTGAAGTGTAGAGTTGCGTACTACTGAAGTATGGCACCTTTACTTCTCACGTAACATATAGTATGATGATTTCAATAAATTAGATTTCAATGACTATAATATAACTTAATGAGAGGTGCTTTTTGTGAGTGCGGTAGGTATTAAATAGGAAAAATTTAATGAAATAAATCGGATAAGACCAGGGGATTTTTATGTACATCATACCCCTAATTTTGTCATGCATTTATTTCAAAACCTATGAAGATACCTACAATACTTTATAAAGCGTGTAATAAGGGACTGCCATCTATTTTTTATGGCTTATTTCCTCATATGTTATTACACATGCC
Source organism: Bacillus cereus group sp. BfR-BA-01347 (assembly GCF_022663835.1). Taxonomy (NCBI): domain Bacteria; kingdom Bacillati; phylum Bacillota; class Bacilli; order Caryophanales; family Bacillaceae; genus Bacillus; species Bacillus cereus group sp. BfR-BA-01347. The sequence goes on from NZ_JAKUGG010000006.1 coordinate 185,544, forward strand.
TTGTAAATGTAAAAGCTGCGGTATCCCCGCAGCTTTTTTGTATATGTTTTTATTGTATAATTATGGAATTTTATATATGGCTCATTGGAATCTAATGAGTAGGTATCTTCATTTATGATAAAAATCAATCATAGTGAGGAGAAACAAAATGAATACGATGACTTTTGAAAAGTTACAATATAACGAATTAAAGGATATAGTGAAATCTTATTGTGTAAGTGGATTAGGTAAGGAATTATTAAACAAATTAGAGCCTAGTACGAGTATAAAAGTAGTGAGAAATCGCTTGAATGAAACGACAGAAGCACGAGCTATATTAGATGCAGAAGGGCATGTTCCTTTCTTCGGCATTTCTAATATTGCTAGTACAATTCAAAAATTAGAAAAAGGGATGATTTTAGATCCAGAAGAATTAGTCAGTGTTTCAGACTTTTTACGCGGATGTAGAAAGATTAAAAAGTTTATGTTAGATAAAGAATTTTTTGCACCAGTATTAGCTTCTTATGCAAATTCAATGACTGAATATAAAAGTATTGAAGAGGAAATTAACTTTTCAATTAAAGGAAATAGTATTGATGCAGCTGCAAGTAAAGAGTTAAAACGAATTCGAAATAATATCGATTCTGTAGATGGGAAAATAAAAGAACGTTTAACGAAGTTTTTAAATAGTAGTTCAAATAAGAAATTCATTCAGGAATTCTTTATTAGTAAAAAGGATGACCGTTATACGATTCCAATTAAATCTTCCTATAAAAACCAAGTTGCCGGAAGTATTATTGAAGCCTCGGCAAAAGGTTCTACTGTATTTATAGAACCACATACGGTTACGAAATTGAATGCAGAACTAGCAGGTTTGAAAGCAGAAGAAGCGGTTGAAGAATATCAAATTTTAGCGACTTTATCAGGAATGGTGTTAGAAAACATTTATAGTATAAAGATTAACATGGAGCTAATTAGTCAGTATGATATGGTATTTGCAAAAGCGAAGTTTAGTAAATCAATCAATGGAATAGAGCCGAAGTTAAATGATCATGGCTACATTCATTTAGTGAATTGTAAGCATCCGCTTTTAACAGGGCAAGTTGTACCCTTAAATTTTAAAATTGGTCAAGAGTATCGTAGTTTAATTATTACAGGGCCGAATGCGGGCGGAAAGACAATTGTGTTAAAAACGATTGGATTGTTAACATTAGCTACAATGTCAGGTCTTCATATTGCAGGAGATAAAGGTACAGAAATCGCTATTTTTGAAAATGTATTTGTAGATATTGGTGATAATCAAAGTATCGAAAACGCACTAAGTACATTTTCATCTCATATGAAAAATCTTTCTGAGATTATGAGCATGTCAAATAATAATACGTTACTTTTATTTGATGAAATAGGAAGCGGTACAGAACCGAATGAAGGTGCAGCACTTGCAATATCAATTTTAGAAGAGTTTTACCTTACGGGATGTATTACCGTTGCGAGTACGCATTACGGAGAAATTAAACGATTCTCAGAAATGCACGATGACTTTATGAATGCAGCGATGCAGTTTAATAGTGAAACGTTAGAGCCCCTTTATAAATTAGTTATCGGAAAATCAGGAGAAAGTAATGCACTTTGGATTGCGAATAAAATGAGCGTAAAAGAACATGTGCTGAAAAGAGCGAAAGAGTACATGGGAAATAAAGAGTACGCTTTAGAAAAAGTGAATGAAAGTAAAATTAGAAAACCGAAATTTGTACAAGAAAAAAGAGAATTTCATTATGAGTATAAAATCGGCGATCGTGTGAATTTATTAGATTATGATGATTTTGGTATTATCTATAAGGAAAAAGATAATTTTTATAACGTTGTTGTATATTATAACGGTGAATTTGTTGAAGTGAATATAAAACGTATTACGTTAGAGGTAGCAGCAAAGGAATTATACCCAGAGGGATATGATTTAAATACACTATTTGTCGATTATAAAGAAAGAAAAATGCAGCACGATATTGAGCGCGGATCGAAAAAAGCGCTTCGTAAAATCCAAAAAGAAATAAGAAAGAATAGAGGATAATATAGAATGGTAACGATTAGACAAGAGCAAAAAAACGATTATAGAAAAACAGAAGAAGTGGTACAACAAGCATTTTTACATGAAGAATTTAGTGATAAAACAGAACATGCACTTGTAAAACGTATTAGAGAATGTGACGCGTTTGTTCCGGAGTTATCAATTGTTGCGGTAGATGAAGATATAGTTGGTCACATTATGTTATCGAAAATTACAATAGAACAAGGTGGAACTTCTGTAGAATCGTTAGCACTTGCACCAGTTTCAGTTGTTAGGGACCATCAGAAGAAAGGAATTGGTGGAAAACTGATTACGGTTGCTTTAGAAAAAGCGAAAGAACTTGGATACGGATCAGTTGTAGTGTTAGGACATCCAGGGTACTATCCGAAATTTGGCTTTAAGAAAGCAAGTGAGTGGAATATAAAAGCACCATTTGAAGTGCCAGATGAAGTGTTTATGGTGATTGAGCTAAGCGAGAACGCTCTGCAAGGTGTAGAAGGAGTTGTGCAATATTCGAGTGCTTTTGCTGAGTAAGAGTATCGGTTGAAAATATAATCATAAAAGATGCTATCTTTTTGTAGGGATATACAGAAAGATAGCTTTTTTTATTAAGTAAATCTACTTACGTATATTTTGCTCAATGAATAATTAAGGTGGTAAAATTGATATAGAAATGTAAAGGGAGAGAATTGAATGAAGAATCGAGAAACAGATAGCAATGAGAATGTAGTTACGTTATATGTTACAAGGCACGGTAAAACAATATTAAATACGAACCATCGCGCGCAAGGTTGGGCAGACTCTCCGTTAGTAGAAAAAGGTGTGGAAGTTGCCTCTAATTTAGGAACGGGATTAAAAGATGTTCATTTTGCGAATGCATATAGTAGTGATAGCGGCCGAGCGATTGAAACTGCTAATTTAGTATTAAAATATAGTGAGCAAACAAAGTTAAAACTTAAGAAAAGAAAAAATTTACGAGAATTAAATTTTGGTATTTTTGAAGGTGAAAAACTTGAAAATATGTGGGATGTGGTTGGAAAAGCTGCGGGCGTTGCATCACCAGAAGAACTTATGAAGTTTTCTATTCAAGAAGTGATTAATCTTATTAGAGCAGCGGACCCTACAAAACAGGCGGAAGATTGGGAATTATTTTCTACTCGTATAAAAGCAGAGATTGATAAAATTAGTGAAGAATCTGCTGCAAATGGTGGCGGTAACGTTTTAGTTGTCGTTCATGGGCTTTTGATTACTACCTTAATAGAAATGTTAGACAGTAGCAAAACAAAACTTGGAGTAGAAAATGCTAGTGTGACGAAGATTGTATATAAAGACGGAACATACACAGTCGAGTCGGTTGGAGATATGAGCTATGTTGCAAAAGGGAAAGAAAGTGTGGAAATATAAAAATAAGGAAAGGAAGGTAGAGAAATCTAGCTTCCTTTCCTTATTTTTTAATATATCATTTATTAATTTGAATCGGAATATTCCGTTAAAAATGAACTATGAAAATTATTGTAATGGTATAATTAGAGAGTAGGAACAACAAATTAGTTTGCAGTGTATTGGAGGGACATTAGCCTTACATTTCATCTCGGAATCTAAAGTAAGTATACGAGAAATAAAAAAAGTAAGGAATGTGTGAATATGGGTGGTACATGGTATGTGATTTATGTTCAGTTCTAAGAAGAAAAGAATATTAACAATTATATGGAGAAGTGATTATGTTGATTAAATTGGTTCATTTGTTATTTGGAAAACCGTGTGAAAAAGGTGATTCGTTCTAAACTAAGTTTCCACGTTTTATTTATTGGAGTGCAGTTGTATTTTATTTTTTTGGAATGCTATTATTTGGGATTCTTTCTTTTATTGATACTGTATTTATTGGATCGTTGATATTAGGAGGTTTGTTCTTTCCTTTAATATTTAGATTCGTTTATTATATAAACTTAAAAATGAGGGGCCTAGAAAGAGAAGCGTAGAGAAAAAATATAAATAACAGGGTTATTGAAAAGAAGCGAGATTGAACATAAATAATGTTAAAAAAGGAAGCAAAGAAATACATTCTAGCTTCCTTTTTTTATTGGAATAATTATGGGATTAATAAAATCTTCCCTGTGCTTTTTCTGTTCTCTAATAATTCATGAGCACGGGCACCATCTTGTAAAGAGAAGGTAGTAGGACTTGCGATCTTTAATTTTTCGGTCGTAATCCATTCGAATAATTGAGAGGAGCGTTCTTTTCTCTCTTCATAAGATGTAAGCACGTTCCAAAGGTCTCCGCCAGTTAAAGTTTTCGAAGTATCCATAAGCATACGCGGATCAACGGGCGTAGGATTACCGCCAGCCATTCCGTAAAATACGACAGTACCACCAGTTTTAGTTGCGCTAAAACTTTCCTCTAGCGTAGAACCTACTGATTCATATACAACATTTACTCCATCACCGTTTGTTATTTCAAGTACTTTCGCAGGCCATGCTTCCTTATATAAAAATACGTGATCAGCACCAGCTAATGTAGCTATTTGTGCTTTTTCTTTTGATGATGTGAGGCCGATTACTTTTCCGCCTAGTAGTTTAATTATTTGGATAAGAAGTTGCCCAACACCTCCAGCAGCAGCGTGTACTAAAGCTATATCACCTTGTTTTATTTGATAGCTATCTTTCGTTAAATAATGTGCTGTTAATCCTTGTAATAAGACAGAAGCGGCTGTTTTAAAAGAGATAGAATCTGGAAGCTTAATTGCTTTCTTCGATGGAACGGCAACTAGTTCTGCATTTGCAAATGGAACGTCAGCAAATGCAATACGATCTCCAGGATTAATATTCGTAACGTCAGCTCCTACTTTTTCTACAATGCCAGCCCCTTCATAACCTAATATATACGGTGGGTTGCCACCGAGATGATAATCACCGCGACGTCTATAAATGTCGGCGAAATTTAAACCGATTGCTTTCGTGCGGACAAAAATTTCATTTGGATTTATGATTGGATCATTTAGTTCTTTATATTGTAGTACATCCGGATTTCCGAACTGTTCGAAACAAATTGCTTTCATATGGAATACCTCCATTTTTATTGTTTGTAGATGCTCTTTATCATACAATACAAATATCAATAGACAAAGAGGATTATTTCGATGAAATCAATCGGGAATATCGATTGAAAAGAGGGATGATAAATGGAGATAAAACAATTAATTACATTTAAAGTAGCGGCGGATACTTTGAATTTTACACAAACTGCGAAGAAATTAAACTTTGCTCAATCGAGTGTGACAGCGCAAATTAAAACGTTAGAAGCTGAGCTAGGTACGCCGTTATTTGAAAGATTAGGAAAACGTCTTTTCTTAACTGAAGCAGGTAGGAAGTTTCAACTATATGCCGACAAGATGATTGCGCTCAGCAACGAAGCAAAAATGGCTGTGAAAGATGATGAAGAAATAGCAGGTACGTTAATAATTGGTGCGCAAGAAAGCCAATGTACATATAGACTTCCTTCTATATTAAAGAGGTTTAAAGCACAATTTCCTCAAATAAAGCTTATATTTAAACCAGCGCATTCCAATAAAGATGCGAAGGAACAATTGATGGAGGGAAAAGTCGATCTTGCCTTTATTTTGGACGAATGTAAAACAGAAGATGCTTTACATGTGGAGCCGCTTATGAAAGAAGAATTAAAAGTAGTAGCTGCTTCAGGACATCACTTACTCGAGAAAGCTTCCGTTTTTACAAAAGATTTAGAAAGTGAGACGTTATTGCTAACAGAGCTAGGATGCTCGTACCGGACTTTATTTGAAGAGCTATTTCGTACAGAAGATGTGTATCCAGCAAATAAAATTGAGTTCGTTAGTGTCGAAGCAATTAAACAATGTGTTATTGCAGATTTAGGAATAGCTGTGTTACCAGCAATAGTAGTAGAAAAAGATATACGAGAGGGGACGATAAAAGAGTTACATTTAGAAAATGAAATCTCACCGATTTATACACAAATTGCTTGGCATAAAGATAAATGGATGACAGCGCCACTGCAGCAATTTATTGATGTAACGAGGGAGTTTCTTACAACGGATTAAGTGGAGAAATATTTATTTTATATAATAGTAAAAATGGCAATTTTGTATAAAGAACCGATGCTTGCATGAAACGAGTATCGGTTCTTTTATGTTTTAAATAAAGAATGCTATAACATGTGTATTTCTCAACTTTTTTTCTTAGACGATTACGTAAATTTCTTCGTATATTCCAATAATCATAAGGAAATTTACAACGTTTATTCGTTTCTGTAAGATGCCTCTAGGAAGCATGAAAGGAGGGGCGTACATAGGGGATAGATTGTCTTTATTATACGTACTTTTTTTGAGGGAGGAAATTGAAAATGTTTAAAAAGTTAATGAAAGTATGTGTATTAAGTGTAGCGAGTGTAGGGGTATTATTTAGTTTCCAAGGAAGTACATTTGCAGCTACTGATTTAAGTAGTTATTATGACGGGAAAAATCCAGCAACAACGAAAGTATACGGAGGCAGTACAACGTGTGATGCAGATGGATTTAATGCAAAGTCTACAGCGGTGTACGAAGGTAGTAAAAAAGTAGGGACAGTGTATTTACGTTACAGTAATAAATGTCATGCAGCTTGGGCTAAGTTTGTTTTAGATCAACCAGCACCAGCTGTTTCTGGAGGAGTGTATGCGTACGCTGTTGTGAATAAATATAAAAATGGTGTATTCCAAAAATCAGTCACTTCCAATCAGGGGAACGGGACAATAAAAACAGGTCAAACGAGTACGTATACAGGAATGGTATTTGATTTAACTGCTGATTTCGGATACACAGCAGATGCTGAAGCAGTTACTTTTAATAACGGTTATGGAAAAACAGGACGCTATTAAAAAGGAGCGGAGTGCTATGAAACTTTTAATAAAGGTAAGTACATGTTTCTGTCTATCATTGCTCGTTTTAACTAGTATGTTTAGCACGACGAATAATGATAAAGCATATGCAGAAGACCATTCATATGATGGGAAAAGTCCATATTACAATAGCTGCGATCAATCAGCAGTAACGAAAGAAAAGAAGTGGATTGATTCCAATTCTTATGTGGAATTAAAATTTAGCACAACGTGTAAGACAGCGTGGGCAAAAGTTACAGTAACTCGTGCAGCAGTATATAATAACGAAGCTGATGCAAGAATCGTAAGAAAAACAGATGGAAAGGCATATACTTGCGGGAGTGCTGGAGGAAATGGTGTTGTGAATAAAGGGCAAACATCATGCTATACACCAATGGTATATGATTTAGATCCAAGAAAGGCGCAAGCGCAAGGGAAACATGCTATTCCAAATAGTGATGCATATAATTATGCGGAGACTATTTGGTATTGATGGGGATATGGAGATTGTAAGATAGAATATTTTAAGAGCATGTTTTGATTGGATTTCAAAACATGCTCGTTTTTGTTTGAATGCGAATGATCCAAGCCAGTATCGATAGCAATCGGCTACATGAATATGAGTCTTTATAATGCTACCGCTTCCGAAATTAGGAACTGTGCTATGTAATTTTTCTACTGGGATTTCTTCCAAAAATGAAAATAGAGTTTCTCTTGTAGAGCTAATAAGATTATATTGCTGTTTTAAAATATGTAACATGCAAGTACACTCCTCTTTTATTTACATAGTAAGTAATTCTATATTTACGAGGAGTGAACCTTTTTATTATTTTTAATAAGCATATTAGATGTATTTCTTATTTGTTTCTGATAGATTAAACAAGGTGAAACTTTAATAAATTGAACATTCTTAGTTCATAATAAATGGTACATGAAGAAGGAGAACGATCAAATGAATAGACTAGTTGGCTTAAAACAATTTGAAATAACGCGTGGAGAATTGCTTAAATTTATGGAGACGTTAGACGATAAAACTGTAGATACACAGCCAGAGGGTTTTAACAATACAATTCGCTGGCATATCGGTCATGTATTAACGGCAGCAGAAGTTTTCATGTTTGGAAAAGAATTTAAACAATTACCAACTGAATATCCAGGTATGTTTGGGTATGGATCAAGACCGTCTAAATGGAAAACAGAAGGACCATCATTAGACGTGTTAATGGCTCAATTAAAAGAACAAGCAAAACGTATTAACGAAATTCCAGCAGAAGCATTTGAAAATAAACTGCCAGAGCCGTTCTTAGGACTAGAAACAGTTGGTGAGCTTTACGGTATGATGCTTTATCATGAAGCTGATCATATTGGGCAAATGAAGGCGATGGAACGTATTGTTAAAGTTCTTTAGTTCTTAATTGCATATAACAAGCAATACAGGTGTAATGTTAAATAATATATACAAAAAAGGTAGATAAATTATTATCTACCTTTTTTGTATAACTTCTTGAAGGATTAGAGAATTTTATAATTTTTTATGTTGTGATTATTAATTATAGTATTCCTAAATATGGAATATACGTATAATAATAGAGAAGAACTAGAAATAGGGGTGAATACTATGATTACATTAGAACAAAAGTTGGAGCAATATAAACATACATATGTACAGTTAAAGGGAGAACTAAAATGGAAAACGAGTGATTCTCGAACAGGAATGATGATTGCTGCTATGTATGCAGGTAGTGATAAATTGTTTGATCTCGGACGTTTTTTAGAAATTAGTAGTTATATTAAGAATGAGGTAGGGATGTTTTCATACTTAAAGTCTTATCATCGTTTTGTAGTGGCCGCAACATTAGATATTCACTTTACAGATTACAAGGAAGCTTTTCGCACGTTTTTAGATTTATATGAACAATTGGTCACTGGTGGCTTTAGCCGGAGTATATTTACTTATCTCGCAGCAGCTGTGCTTTTAACAGAAGAAAATGAACAGCATGGCGCGCACATTCAGCGTTCGATGCAAGTATATAAACGCATGAAAAAGGATCACCTCTTTCTTACAAGTACAAATGATTATCCGCTCGCGGTTTTATTAGCAGGACAATCAGAGAATGTAGAAACACTTATGGACCGAGTGGAACGTCTTTATCAGAAACTAGCGACAGCTGGTTTACGTAAAGGGAATGATCTTCAATTTTTGAGTCATATTCTTTCATTAAAGAAGGATGTCAGGGAAGAACTATTAGTTGCAAAATGCACAAATATATGGAATTTGTTAAAGCAAGAAAAGGTAAAAGTAAAACAGATGCATTACCCAGCTATCGGGCTACTAGCGTTACTCGAGGACGGAGAAAAAGAGATTCATTCTATTCGAGCATTTATTGAAAAATTGCAGGGGGATAAATTGTTCCGTTGGCATACAGATACAAATATTCTTATTGCTATTCAACTGTTCGTAAGTCAGAAAGGTGAGGAAAGTAAAGCTACTAACACAGGTTTACAAACAATGATAGAAGTCCTCATACAAGCACAACAGGCAGCCATGATGGCAACGATTGCCGCTTCATCTGTAGCAACATCTTCTGCTAGTAGCAGTTCATAATGTGTAATTGCTTATACTCTTGTAAATTATAACTCCCTTGATAAGGACGGTTTAAAAAATATTACTAAAAACAATTAGCTCATCACTCTCTAATGAGTGATGGGAACTGTTTTTACATAATCAGCATTATCTTTTTGATTCCTTCAAATGTTTGAGCTGCGTGACAATCATAATGCTAATAACAACGAGTAAAAACCATGAACTAATTTTGCTTAAGTGAACGAGACTCCATGCTTCCCGTTGATTTGGATATTGCCATGCTCCGAAAAATGTTGCGATGTTCTCTGCAATCCAAATGAAAAATCCGATAAGGAAAAAGGAGAGAACGAGTGGCATTTTATATGTAACGCCTTGTAATGAAAATTGTACAAATGTGCGAGAGAAAACGATGAATAGAAGTAAAGTTAAGAACCATCTAAAATCGTATAGAAAATGATGCGTGAAAAAATTGAAGTAAATCATTGCTCCTAATGGCACGATAAAAATAGCTTTCGGCCAATAATGCATTTGTAAATGCAACCTCCTCCACGCTTGGCATATGTAACTGGCGACACTTGCATACATAAAACCACTGTAAAGCGGAACTCCAAAAATCTTTGAATACGCCTCTTCAGGATAAATCCACGAACCGAAATGTACCTTATATATTTCTAGTAGAAGGCCAATGAGGTGGAAGACAGTAATTACTTTTAGCTCGTCTTTTGTTTCAAGTCCAGTTTTGTACATAATCCACTGCATAAGAAGACATACGATGAGTATAAAATCATAGCGGTATAACCCTGGGATAGAAATGATTTTTGATAGGGCTAGTGTTAAGAAAATAACGACTGGGAATAAACAAGATAATGCTTGCTCGTAAGTGAAATGTAATAGTTGTTTTATATAGAACATTGTGTCTCCTTTATTTTTGTTAGAAAACTCAAAATAATGACTAAGTATACTACAATTTAAAAAATAAACCAGTAGTCTATTTTGCATGTATTTGTAAGTTTTAGAGGGGAATTGTAATAAGTATTTTAATATATAACAAAGTAAAAAATAGTTTGCTATTTAAAAAAAGTGGGGATATAATATCTAAATGAAAATGATAATTATTATCAATATTAATTATAAATAAAAAATAATTATAAAAAACAACTGAATATAAAGGATGAAATGAAACATGTTACATAAGTCTACTATACGTGCTGGCAATAACCGCTGGATACATATTAAGTTAATATGTTTTATGAGCTTAACAATTATATGTTTAATTGGATCTATATTTTTGGCCGTCGCATTTGGTGCAAAGGATATTCATTTGCAAACGGTGTGGACAGCGGTTTTTGATTACAATCCGAAATTAACGCAGCATCAAATCATTTACGAATTAAGGCTCCCAAGGGTAATTGGCGCAGCAGTTGTAGGGGCAGCTTTTGCGGTCGCTGGAGCGGTTATGCAAGGAGTAACACGAAATCCTTTAGCTGATGCAGGTGTACTTGGCATAAATGCAGGAGCGATGTTTGTAGTAGCACTTAGTTTTGCTTTTTTTCCGCATATGCCGTATTCCTATTTAATGATTGTTTCCTTTATTGGAGCAGTCTTAAGTACAGTACTTATTTTTGTTATTGGATCAGCAACATCAGGTGGGTTAACACCAATGAGGTTAACGATTGCTGGAGCTGTTATGGCAGCGCTTTTACATTCATTAAGTTCAGGTGTTGCGATTTATTATGATTTAAGCCAAGATTTAGCGTTTTGGTATGCTGGTGGTGTTGCAGGGGTTAAGTGGGAACACTTGAAATTTTTAGTCCCTATTATTCTTATAACGATTATTTTTGCAATAGTGTTAGGGAGATCTATTTCACTCATATCAATGGGGGATGATGTTGCTACAAATTTAGGAGTGAAAACGAACCGAACGAGAATACTAGGGATGATTATAGTAGTTATTCTAGCAGGTGTTTCTGTTTCAGCTGTTGGTTCTATTGGATTTGTAGGACTAGTTATCCCCCACATTGCTAGAAAATTAGTTGGTGTGAATTATAGACTCATTATTCCTATGTCAGCGTTATTAGGAGCTATGTTATTAGTTTTAGCTGATTTAGGGGCAAGAACAGTAAACCCTCCTAAAGAACTTGCGATAGGAATTATGGTAGCTCTTGTTGGAGTTCCGTTCTTCCTCTATATAGCACGTAAAGTTGGGAGGGAGCTATAAGTGAAGGGTCTTATTAACACAGATAAAAAAAGAGCCATTACTGTAACTACAATTTTTGGTTGTATTAGTATCGCTGTCATTTTACTTAGCTTAAATACAGGGACACTTAGCATTGCACCGCTCAAAGTAATTCAAACGCTTTTCGGTTATGGTGATTTTGAAAGTGCAACCGTGCTATACGATTATCGTATGCCAAGAATTATAATCACAATGTTAGCCGGTATTGGCCTTGGGATTTCCGGTGCGATTTTGCAAGGATTATCCCGTAATGCACTTGCAGACCCTGGTATTCTTGGACTGCATTCAGGTGCATCTTTCGGGCTAATTATATTCGTTACATTCTTTCATTCTATTAATGAAAGTGCATCTATTTTAATACCGTTATTTACATTTGGCGGAGGAGTATTAGCTGCATTTCTTATTATTTTACTTGCGAGTGATCGGTCAAATGGTTTACTTCCCATTAGACTTATTCTCGTTGGTATTGCAGTTTCAGCTGGTTTTAGTGCAATTTCGTTATTTTTCTCTCTCAAGTTAAATGATGAGACGTATACATTCGCTTCTAGATGGCTAGTTGGTAACGTGTGGGGAAGGGATTGGATTCATGTCCTTGCATTATTACCTTGGATTTTCATACTAACCCCTTATGCGTGGCTAAAATCTAAAACGTTAAATGCATTGTCACTAGGTGATAGTGTAGCGGCGGGACTTGGTGTTTCTGTTCAAAAAGAACGGTTATTACTTTTAGCTACAGCGGTTGGATTATCTTGCGCAAGTGTATCGATGGCAGGAGGGATTGGTTTTATCGGTTTAGTTGCTCCGCATATCGCAAGGAAGTTAGTAGGTACTACATATCAACACTTTCTTCCTTTAGCTAGCATTATCGGAATGATTATTTTAGTGCTAGCAGATACGATAGGTCGTTCTATATTTGAGCCAAACTCTATTCCAGCTGGTGTAGTAGTGGCGGCATTAGGAGCACCGTATTTTCTTTATTTACTTACAAAAACAAAATAAATACTTCAAAGAGGAGAACATATGAAAAAGAAACTTACTATTTTATTTAGCATGATGTGTATTTTAGTATTATCAGCATGTGGTCAAACTAAAGCTAATGAAGAGGCAACGAAAAAAACGGAAAAAAGTAATGATCCAAAAATCGCCTCTATGTCCATTCATTTAACAAATAATTTACTTGCATTAGGAATTACACCAGTAGGTTCTGTTATTGGCGGAGATTTAAAAGATTTCTTACCACACGCAAAAGAGCAGTTGAAAGATACGAAGAAACTTGGTGTTGTAACAGATCCGAATATGGAAGCGTTACTTCAATTGAAGCCAACTGACATTTATGTGGATGAAAAATACGCGGGCAAAGATTTAGCGAAATACGAAAAAATTGCAAAAACACATTCTTTCAACTTAGATGAAGGCACGTGGAGAGATCAGTTAAAACAAGTTGGTAAACTTGTAAACCGTGAGAAAGAAGCGGATAAATATATTCAAGATTACGAAGAGCAATCAAAACGAGTAAAAAGTTTAATAGATAAAGAATTAGGTAATAACGAAAAAGTAATGGCAATGCGCGTTACTGCAAAAGAATTACGAGTATTTAGTACGAAAAGACCGATGGGACCAATTTTATTCCAAGACTTAGGATTACAACCTGCAAATGGTGTAGAGAAAATTGATGGAAACCGTCCTTTCGAAGTCATTTCACAAGAAGTATTACCTGACTTTGATGCAGATGCTATTTTCGTTGTCGTTAACAGAGATGATAAAGCGAAAGCTGCATTTAAACAACTTCAAGAAACACCAATTTGGAAAGACTTAAAAGCTGTTAAAGGTAAGCACGTATACATTATTAATGACCAACCATGGCTTGACTATTCTGCTTTAGGTAACAAAATGGCAATGGATGAAGCAGAGAAAATGTTTACGAAATAATATAGATTCGATGTTAGGAAGATCCTCTGAATTTTGAGGGTCTTTTTTATTGTTAGAATAAATAAAAAATTATACAATAAATTTAATTTAATGCAGAGGAGATGTGCCGATGTCAGCACTTATTGTAAGTATCCCGTTTATAAAGCAGTTTATGGAAATAGGGGATAAATAGGCTAGAATAATTATCCCCATTATTTAATAAAGGGGAGTTTGAAATGACAATGAATCTTTTTCAAAATAAAACGGTTAAATTATCAGTTATGAGAGAAGCAGATGCTGAAGTAATGGCTATGTGGCAAGAAGATAGTGAGTATTTAAGGAATGTAGATACAGATGTAGCATTCCCGCAATCGATACAAGAAATAGCAAGTGATGGGCTATTAAAGGGACGGAGATCGAATAGTGTTTCTTTTATGTTAAGGACAGTTCAAGATGATTGCTTAATTGGTTTTGTTGCAATTCATGGCATAGAGTGGAATAACAGAACGGGTTTATTAGCCATTGGTATAGGAGATGCAAATGATAGAGGAAAGGGATATGGAAGAGAAGCAATCCATCTTATCTTAAAATATGCTTTCTATGAATTGAATTTACACCGCGTCGGTCTGGATGTGATTTCTTATAATAAAGCAGCCATTGCGTTGTATAAAAAGATAGGTTTTCAGATGGAAGGGTGTATGAGAGAAGCGGTTCAAAGAGATGGGAAGTGTTTTGATCGTATCATTATGGGGATATTGCGGGATGAATGGATAGGGTTGCAAGATTAGCGAATACATTCAATATTATATATGTAGTATGCAGGAGATATAATGATAATTGGCGAAAATTTACAGTGAACTGATTGAATTTATAAGGAGTTATGTAAAATGAATTTAGAAAAAGTAAAACCAGTAAATGAAGAGGTCGCTGAATTAAAGGAACTAATTAAAGAGTTACACGGAAGTGTACATCAACTGCAAAGCGAAGTGCAGCAACTAAGGCACGAAAGACCAGTTGTTGAAGTGAGAAAAGGTGTTCAATTATCACCAACAATTGTCGGACAAATTGGTGGTATGATTTTAGGTGGGTTAGCAATTATCGGTATATTTTGGTGATGAAAAAAGGTTTGCAGCACGATGCTGCAAACCTTTTGTATTTGACGATATAATTTCATGCAATACAACTTTTACATTAAATAACGTAAATATATATAACCATGTGATAACAAGAGTGCAACAATAGTTAATGGTAAACCAATTTTTAAGAAGTCCATATAAGAGAAAGCATGTCCTTCACGTTTTGCAATACCAGCAACGACTACGTTTGCAGATGCTCCGATTAGCGTTCCATTTCCTCCTAAGCAAGCTCCAAGAGATAACGCCCACCATAGTACTTCGATTTGCGGAGAATCGACAGATAGTCCGAGTCCTGTAGCTAAGTCTTGAATAAGAGGAATCATCGTAGCGACAAATGGGATGTTGTCGATTGTCGCAGATGCGATGCCAGATACCCATAAAATAAGTATAGCTGCGAATCCGATGTCACCGTTTGTTACGCCGATTACTTCTTTTGCAAGTGAAGAGATAAGTCCGATATCAATTAACCCGCCAACGAGAACAAATAGTCCGGCGAAGAAGAAAATGGTTACCCATTCAACGTGGGCAAATACATCTTCAATATCATGTTCTTTCACGCCGATTAACATAAGAAGTGTAGCGCCTGTCATCGCGATAACAGCAGCGTCTACATGAATAATCGAATGAAGTACGAAGCCTAAAATAGTTAGTCCTAAAATCGAAATAGATTTTAAAAGGAGGCTTTGATCTTTAATGTAATCTTTTTCGTTTAATGCCATTAGTTTTTCGATTTGTTCAGGTGTTGTTTTTAGTTTGTTACGATACATGAAGTAAATAATGCCAAGTGTCACGATAGAAATAATAATTACGATTGGAGCTAAGTTAAGTAAAAAGGCGTTAAAGTCTAAATGCTTGTTTGCTGATCCAATCATAATATTAGGTGGATCACCGATTAATGTTGCTGTTCCGCCTATATTTGAAAACAGCACTTCTGAAATCAAATAAGGCACAGGATTTACTTTTAAAATACGTGTAATGGATAATGTAACAGGAACGATTAATAAAACAGTCGTTACATTGTCCAAAAATGCTGATCCGACAGCAGTTAATAGGGATAGTAATAATAAAATGCGAATCGGTTTTCCGCCAGCTGCTTTTGCCGCTTTAATGGCCACAAATTCAAAGACGCCTGATTGACTCGTAATATGTACGAGAATCATCATCCCAATTAAAAGGGTAATCGTTTCCCATTGAATATGTGATGTGAAAGCAGTATGTAAATCTACAACTCCAAAAATAATCATAATAGCAGCACCGAATAGTGCGATTACAGCACGATTCAATTTCTCAGAAATAATAAATCCGTACGTGATTAAAAATACGGCAATTGCAAAATAATATTGCCAATTTGCTACTTCATGTGCTGATTGTTCCAACCATGTCACCTTCTTTAAATTATGTATTCAATTGTCGAAATGTATCTCGCTGCAATAATGCGGGATAAAATATATTGTAGCAAATTCAAAAAAGAAAGAAAACTATTTAACAAAGTGAAGGAAAAAATGTATTTTTTACATATCATATAAAAAATATAAAAAACACAGTGCAAATTATTAGGAAAAGTGAGCGTTGTCCTCTAATATAGAGATAGCAATTTACATTATTTTTGCGTAAAATGGTTTAAAGAGGTGAATTCCGATGGAAATAGTAAAAGATAGTTCTCTTATTCAAAATGAAATTGAACGTTTTGTAAATAAAGATGTATATATTCATTTAGAAACGACAAACGGAGCGTATGCATCACACATAAATGAAAAGATGATGACAGTTGGTGCTTTCATTCGAAATGCAATTATCCGTTTTGAACGCGGGAAGATAACTGGAACAAATCCATACCGAGTTGGTCTAAAAATGGATCACGGTTGGGTATATGCTGAAGGTATTACGCACTGGGAAGTAGATGGTCAAGAGCGTTTATTACTAGCTGGACATGATAATTTAGGTCGTCTAGCAGTTGCACTTGAGTTAAGCTTAACACCATTTAAGTAAGAAGGAGGGAAACTTATGGAGAGACATGTACTTGTTGTATTTCCGCATCCAGATGATGAAGCCTATGCTGCGGGAGGAACAATTCGCTTATTAACAGATCAAGGAGTACCTGTAACATATGCATGTGGTACTCTAGGACAAATGGGACGTAACATGGGTAAGAACGTATTCGCTAACCGTGAAACGATTCCAAATATCCGTGAGAAAGAATTGAAAGATGCTTGTGAAGCGATGGGCATTAAAGATTTAAGAATGCTTGGCTTCCATGATAAAACGTTAGAATTTGAAGATGTTGATTTCGTTGCTGACAAAATTGAAGCAATCATTCAAGAAGTAAATCCATCTCGAATTATTACATTTTATCCAGAGCACGGTGTACATCCAGATCATAATGCATTTGGCCGCGCTGTCGTTCGCGCTGTATCACGTATGCCAAAAGAAGAGCGCCCAGTTATCCATGCTGTTGCGATTACGAAAAATCGTGAAGCAGTATTAGGAGAACCGGATGTTGTAAATAACATTAGTGAAGTATTTGATCATAAATTAACTGCATTAGGTGCGCACCGTTCACAAACAGAAGCAATGCTGGAAGATACGCATGCAAAAATAAAAAACAAAGATGCAGCAACATTAAAATGGCTGCAACTTGAACAATTTTGGACTTATAAATGGGAGTAGGCTAGAAGGATACCTTCTAGTTGCTCTTACATAGAAAAAGCGCCGTCACTTGTGATGGCGCTTTTTCTTGTTGAAGACTATATATTTTTTAGGGTGCTTCAAAATTTTTAAATTAACGTGCAGTATAGCCTCCATCAACAAGAAGTGTTGTACCGTTAACAAAACTAGCATCATCACTTGCTAAAAATAAGACAGCTTTAGCGACTTCTTCTGGTGTTCCAAGTCTGCCTTGCGGATGAAGTGAAGCTAAATATTCTTTCTGTTGAGGATTAACACTACCTAGTAAAGGGGTGTCAATATAACCAGGGCACACCGCATTAATACGTATTCCATATTTAGCGTAGGCAGTACATAAATTTTGAGTTAATAGTTTCACACCACCTTTTGCAGAGGAGTATGCTGTTGGGGTAGGTAATGAAACAAAACTATGAATCGAACCAGCGTTAACGATGACACCACCTGTACCTTGTTTAAGAAATTGTTCAATCGAATATTTATCAGAAAGGAATACCCCAGACAAATTAATATCAATAGTTCTTTTCCATTTTTCATAGGATAATTCGTTTGCCGGTGCATCATCAGCAACGCCGGCATTGGCATACATAATATCTAATTTACCGTATGTACTTACTGTCTCATGAATTAGCTGTTTAATATCTGCCTCTTTTGTTACATCAGTTTTAATAAATAACGTAGTATATCCATGTGCATTCAATTCATCTGATAGTTCTTTTCCACGTTCAGAAAAGTCAGCAATAACTACTTTTGCACCTTCTTCGATAAAAAGACAAACAGTAGATTTGCCAATTCCACTTGCACCACCAGTTATGATTGCTACTTTGTCTTTTAATTTCATATAAACCTCTCCATTCATCAATGAATTTAAGTCGAATTTTTAAATCTTGTTACTAAACTATTAACCTTAAATAGTAAGTTTATAGAAGAAAAAGCTCGCGTTTACTTAATCGTGAGAGTACTATTTGTGTCTTTATCCCGCTATTTGCCGGGCAGTAAGACCCGCACCTCAAAATTCAGCGGAAGCAAAGACGTTAGGTGGGGGCAGGCTACCTGTAAAAGCACGATTGATTAAAGTTTCACTTTATTGTACTTATTGATACAGTGATGCATGAAATTATTAATTTGGTCAATTTTATCATTAGATTGAATATTTGGTAAAGAGCCTTCGAACAGAGTGAGTGTGGATGCTGAAAAATTAAAATAAATATTCAGTATTATTTGTAGGGTAAGGAACAAAGGGGAGAGATAACTACTACGCTAGTTAAATAGGAGAAAGCCTTGCAGGGGGGCAAGGCTTTAAACAGGGTATTAAAAATTATTGATTTATTAAGAATAACTTCTTCTTGTGAATAAACTAATTTTAGCATGATAACTCATATATATGTGTTACGAATTTGTGAATAAAAACTCAATGATAAAAGTATGAGTGAAAGGAAATAAGGTATTTGGGATATGCATTATTACACAAAGTTCAGTTGAAATAGGGAGGAACATAAAAAAAGCGCAATGAGCAAAATAATTAAGAGACGAATTATACTAAAGATTAGTGGAACGCCTACTATTTAATTTCTTTTTGTATTTAATTCTTTAGAACTGATTGTTAATAATGTATGTAAGAAGCGTATATTTTGAATTATTTAATAGAATAATATATATTTATATTGATTTAATGATTTTAGTTTGTTAAAAATGGGGAAATCGATATGAAGGTTAAATTTGCCGTAATAAAAGATGAGAGCTTTGATTGTAGTTTATTGGAAACAAAATTATTGAAAACTTTTAAAGAAGTAGATTGTGAAGCAGATATTGTAAAGGTTGAGAATGAAATTTTTGAAAACAATGATGTACAAACGCATTTATCAGAAATAACCATTCATGTTACTGGAAAAAATATTGGATACAGATCCGTTTCAGCCAGTATATTTATTGTTCTAGAGAGTTTATCAATACAGCTATTTCGTATTCATATTAGTATATTTTAAGCAGTTCAAAAAGTGGATTCTTCAGAAAATCATACTGATTATATTAAGTTGTAAATATGAAAACAATAGAAATTATCGTAGGTGCTCCCGAATGTTGGATTGCACCTTGTTTGTTGTTAAATAAACAGGGGATTCCTTTTCTAATTTTAATGTATCTTAACGCTAATTCATAAATAGAAGAATGGAAACATGTGAGTGATTCAATTAGATTGTACAAATAATTTGGTACGCTGATATACG
This sequence comes from Bacillus cereus group sp. BfR-BA-01347, assembly GCF_022663835.1. NCBI lineage: Bacteria > Bacillati > Bacillota > Bacilli > Caryophanales > Bacillaceae > Bacillus > Bacillus cereus group sp. BfR-BA-01347. The sequence continues at coordinate 205,249 of NZ_JAKUGG010000006.1, forward strand.
GAATGTATTCACAGGTAAGAGGGTTGTCTCATAATATATATAGATTTTTCTATAAAGATGAACAGAGGGTGTGAATATATGGAAGATGTTTACGCTAAAATTGACAGTCTCAAGGCGGAGCAAAAAGAAATTATGAGAGACATTCGAAATTTAGAAACGCGTACCACTATTAATGAGAAAGACATAGCAACAATCAATAAGCAATTAGAAAAAATAAGTACAAACACTACTTGGATTTTGCGAATTATTATTAGCGCGATAATAATGTCAGTTTTAGGATTGATATTAAAAGGGATGATTTAAAAGAAAGAGGGGAGCTCCCTCTTTCTTTTATGTAAATGAGAAACTATAAATTTTCCGTTTCCTTTTCGTCTGCATACTTATCCTCTAAGGAAATTAATAGAGGGATTGATATAGTTACAAGAATGATTAAAGTGGTGATAAAAGATTTAGAAAGAGAAAAAGAACCTTCAATTAAAGGTGATAAAAACTTGAATGAAAGTATACTTGTTATGAAGGAAATTACTAAAAAGCTAAAAAGAGATATATTTTTATTCTTTATAGATGTCTCTATAAAGTCTTTAACACAGGTTATTACGACAAATATAGTTAATATGATAAGAGAAACAAAATAATGTGTTAAATTCGTCATATTAATAGTAGGATCGTCTATTATGTAAGCAAGTAACTTAGATACTAATATTCCTCCAAACAATAAAATAATAAAAGCAAGTAATCCTTCCAATATATAAGTGCTGAAATTGTCTTTCTTGTTAAAGAGTTTATAGTTTAGAGTAGATTGGGTTATTTGAATTAGGAATAGGGTAATAATCCATACATAATATACAAATGGTAATTCTCCTGAGAATAGAGAAATTAGAAAGTTTACTACTGTCCTTAAAATTTCAATCATTACGAAAGTCCTCCTACTTGTTCAGCTTTATGACATTAGGAATATATGAGTATATCATTTTATAATTAGGTTTATAGATTCAAACTATTTCTAATTATTCCATAATAAGGTGTTTGTATCAAGTTGTTCACTAATATAAAAAGCACATTTGAACGTTAATACTAGAAAAATAAAAGTAATATGTAATATAATTGAAAAAGTATATTTAAAAATCGATGTTAATATTACCCTCCTATAAGTATTAACATACGTAATTGAGGTGTTTTCTTTGTTGTTTTATGACCGGATTTCTATAATGGCCCCTCCTGTTCCGTAGCTAAGGAAAGTCTTTTTATTTCTGAGATTTTCAAAGTTATAGGAGGGTATGAAAAATGAAAAAAGTCTCAGTACCATCACTTTTGTTAATGATTATTCTTGTCGCATTTCCGCAAATTAGTGAAACGATTTACACACCGTCTTTACCGGACATTTCAAAGGCGTTACATGTAAGTAATAATGAGGTGCAGTTAACGCTTAGTGTGTATTTTGCTGGATTTGCTTTAGGTGTATTTTTTATTGGATGGCTATCAGATATAATTGGCCGTCGCCGGGCAATGTTATTTGGAATTGTCGTATATGGCGCTGGGAGTTTCTTATGCTTTATTGCAAATTCCATTGAAGTTTTATTGGTAAGTCGTTTTATTCAAGCGTTTGGAGCAAGTGCAGGATCAGTTGTGACGCAAACGATTCTTCGTGAAAGTGTAGAAGGGCATAAGAGGCATGTTATGTTTGCTCAAATCTCGGCAGTCATTGCTTTTACACCAGCGATAGGACCGTTAATTGGTGGCTTTCTTGATCAAATGTTTGGATTTAAAATAGTATTTTTAAGTTTAGTAGTTATGAGTATCGGTATTTTTCTGTATACGTTTGTTTCTCTTCCTGAAACAAAAACGGGCTCAGTAACGAATAAAATAAATGTATTTTCAGTCTTGAAGAGGTTAATTACAAATCCGAAAGTGATAACATATGGGCTGTTAATTGGAGGAGCAAATGGTGTTTTATTTAGCTATTATGCAGAAGCACCGTTTATCTTTATTGAATACTTTCAGTTATTACCTAGTACGTATGGGTTTTTAGGAATTGTTGTTGCGTCTGCTTCTATTGTTGGAGCGAAAGTTTCAAAGCGTTTACTTGCTACTTATAAACCAGAGAAAATTATATATATCGGTTGTCTTGTAATGACAGGGGGAGCTATCCTTTTATCTGTTATTACGTTTGTTGGATCAAATCCGAATGTAATATATATGGTTGTATTTTTAATAGCGATGTTTATATTGCTATTAGGAATTGGCATAGCGTTACCTAACTGTTTAAGTTTAGCGTTAGTAGATTTTCAAGATGTCATTGGTACAGCAGGTGCATTGTTTAGCTTAGGGTACTATGTAATTGTAACGATGACAATTTGGGGAATGAGTCAGCTGCATACAGGCTCATTAATGGTGATGCCACTTTATTTTCTGGTTATTGTAGTTATAATGGCAGTGTTTACTAGGGTGTTTATCTTTGGTAAGCAAACTTCGAAATCGATTTAAATATGAAATCATAAAAGAGTCTCATTTTTTAATGAGATTCTTTTATATTTTATTCCGTTGTTTTGAGGCAGAAAGGTTTCTGCCTCAAAATTTGGCTGGGGTAAAGAAGTTAGTAGTTTATTAATATATTAAATTTCTCATTGGTATATAAATTGAATGTGTGGGAAATTACGTTATTAACAATAAAGGCTGAAGTATTTAAGATATGAAACTAAGGAAAAAATGTTCTCCTCGGTTATTTATATTGTAATAATATACATGCCGGAATCATATTGAATAGATGTATTTTATTGTTAATTTAGTTAAAAATTAATCAGACTTATGTATAATAATTTATTGAAAAAATAATTGAATTTTTCAGATTAATGAATTAATATAAGGTAAGTAATTTTAAGATTTATAGAATATTGGAAGATGAAAGGTTTTGAGAATTTTATTAGGAGCGCAAAACGATTTTAGGATAGCTTTAAAGCTAGTGTAAAATGACGTTTGCTTCATCATTTTCAGGGCCAAAGGGAATTAGGGGAAAGCATCTTGTTTTAAAATGCGACGACTATGAATCATCTAAGAGGGGGAAGTGAAGTGGCAAACAAAGAATTGAAAAGAGGTTTAGAAGCACGTCATATTCAAATGATTGCTTTAGGCGGAACAATTGGTGTTGGTTTGTTTATGGGTTCAGCCAGCACGATTAAATGGACAGGTCCGTCAGTAATGCTTGCTTATGCAATTGCAGGTATTTTCATCTTCTTCATCATGCGTGCCATGGGAGAAATGTTGTATATGGAGCCAAGTACAGGCTCATTTGCGACATTCGGTCATAAGTATATTCATCCACTAGCTGGTTATATGACAGCGTGGAGTAACTGGTTCCAGTGGGTTATCGTTGGGATGTCAGAAATTATCGCGGTTGGAGCGTATATGCAATATTGGTTCCCAGATTTACCAGCTTGGATACCAGGTATAATTGCAATGGTTATTCTTGGTGCAGCCAACTTAATTTCAGTTAAGTCATTTGGTGAATTCGAATTTTGGTTTGCGATGATTAAAATCGTTACGATTCTGTTAATGATTATTGCGGGATTTGGCCTTATTTTCTTCGGGATTGGTAACGGCGGAGAAGCGATTGGCATATCTAATCTTTGGTCAAATGGCGGTTTCTTTACAGGTGGTTTTTCAGGATTCTTCTTTGCATTATCACTTGTAGTTGGAGCATATCAAGGTGTGGAATTAATCGGGATTACTGCTGGTGAAGCGAAAAATCCGAAGAAGACACTTACAAAAGCAATTCAAAGTACAATTTGGCGTATTTTAATTTTCTACATCGGTGCTATTTTCGTTATTGTAACTGTGTATCCGTGGGATCAATTAAGTACAATTGGTAGTCCGTTCGTAGCAACTTTTGCGAAAGTTGGTATTACGGCAGCAGCTGGACTTATTAACTTCGTTGTAATTACAGCGGCAATGTCTGGTTGTAATAGTGGTATTTATAGTGCTGGACGTATGCTTTATACGTTAGGGGTAAATGGACAAGCACCGAAATACTTCACGAAACTTTCTGGAAATGGTGTACCTTTATTCGGTACAGTTGGTGTAATTATTGGTTTGGCGGTTGGTGTTGTATTAAGTTATATCGCGCCGAAAAATTTATTCGTATATGTATACAGCGCAAGTGTACTTCCTGGTATGGTACCATGGTTCGTCATTTTAATTAGTCAAATTCGTTTTAGGAAAGAAAAGGGAGCAGAGATGAAAGATCATCCGTTCAAAATGCCGTTTGCTCCTGTTACAAACTATTTAACAATTGCCTTTTTAATTATGGTATTAATCGGAATGTGGTTTAACGATGATACTCGTATTTCACTAGTTGTAGGTATTATTTTCTTAGCTATCGTTACAATTAGTTTCTATGCTTTCGGAATAGGGAAGCGAGCTCCGTTAGACGTTCAAAATAATAAAGAGATTTCAAGTAAATAAAGAAGGGGGCTGTTCATCTGGAACAGCCTTTTCTTATTGTTGTTATTTGTCGATAAATCGGTACACCTTGTCGAATTGTTGATATAATTTGATTTGTGATAGATATATTTGAAAAATCGTTGATATATTGTACGTTATGATAGATATATTCGAAAAATCGTTAATATAATTTCACATACTATCTGTCACTATCATGATTAAAATTTCTCTAATACGATTTTCCCTATGGTGTGCCCGCTTTCAAGTAGTGCATGTGCTTTCTTTAAGTTTTCAGCGTTAATCGGTGTTAATGTTTCATTTAAAGTAGTCTTTAAAATGCCTTCATCTAGTAGTTCGCTTACTTTATTTAATAGTTCGTGCTGCGTAATCATATCGCCAGTTTCATACATCGCTTTTGTAAACATAAACTCCCAAACGAGTGTAGCACTTTTACTTTTTAAAATACCCATTTCAAGAGGGTGTTCATTTTCTACGATAGAGCAAATTTTGCCTTGTGGTTTAATAAGGTCACATATTGCTTGCCAATGTTGATCTGTATTGTTTAAGCAGAAAATATAATCTACATCGCTGAATCCAAGGCTTTGTAATTGCTCTTTTAAAGGGGTATGATGGTCAATTGTATGGTCAGCTCCAAGCTTTTTAACCCAGTCTATCGTTTCGCCGCGGGAAGCAGTTGCGATTACATTTAGTCCAGCCCATTTCGCAAGTTGAATTGCGATTGAACCGACACCACCAGCTCCGCCGATAATTAAAATGTTTTTAAATGAGTTCGTATCTTTTTTAGTATGATCAATGCCTAAACGTTCAAATAAACCTTCCCATGCTGTAATCGCTGTTAAAGGAATTGCGGCGGATTCAGCATCATGTAACGTTTTTGGTTTCTTACCGACAATTCTTTCATCAACTAAATGATATTCACTATATGTACCTTGTCTCGTAATGCTTCCAGCGTAAAATACTTCGTCTCCTTCTTTAAATAATGTACAACTTTCGCCAGTTTGTACAACAACACCACTAGCATCCCAGCCAAGTATTTTTGGTGCATCTTCTTTTTTATCTTTCGGAGAGCGGACCTTTGTATCAACTGGGTTAACGGAAATAGCGTTAATTTTCACGAGTATATCTCTTCCTGTGGCAACAGGTTTTTCAATTTCCAGATTAATTAAACTGTTTTCTTCTTCAATAGGTAAGTATTCATGTAAACCAATTGCTTTCATTTGTAATCCCTCCATTAAAGTAAGAATCATTTACCTCTATATTATAGATGGTGAAATACTGCTATGTAAAAAAATACCCTCTTTTTTATGTAAGCTGTACTGATAGTCTAGAAGGAGTTTATTTCTAAAAAGAAGAATTTTTTACTGTATTACTTTATCCAAAACTAAATGTAAAGGTGGATACATAATGACAGTAAAGAAACTTTATTTCATCTCAGCAGGTCGTTGCATGTTGGATCATTCGTCTGTTAACAGTGCGTTAACACCGGGGAAACTATTAAACTTGCCGGTGTGGTGTTATCTTCTAGAGACGGAAGAAGGTCCTATTTTAGTAGACACAGGTATGCCAGAAAGTGCAGTTAATAATGAAGGGCTTTTTAACGGTACATTTGTTGAAGGACAGATTTTACCGAAAATGACTGAAGAAGATAGAATCGTGAATATATTAAAGCGTTTAGGGTATGAGCCAAACGACCTTTTATATATTATTAGCTCTCACTTACATTTTGATCATGCAGGAGGAAACGGTGCTTTTACAAATACACCGATTATTGTGCAGCGAACGGAATATGAGGCAGCACTTCATAGAGAAGAATATATGAAAGAATGTATATTACCGCATTTGAACTACAAAATTATTGAAGGGGATTATGAAGTGGTACCAGGTGTTCAATTATTGTATACGCCAGGTCATTCTCCAGGCCATCAGTCGCTATTCATTGAGACGGAGCAATCCGGTTCAGTTTTATTAACGATTGATGCATCGTACACGAAAGAGAATTTTGAAGATGAAGTGCCGTTCGCAGGATTTGATCCAGAATTAGCTTTATCTTCAATTAAACGTTTAAAAGGAGTTGTGGCGAAAGAGAAACCAATTGTTTTCTTTGGTCATGATATAGAGCAGGAAAAGGGTTGTAGAGTGTTCCCGGAGTATATATAGTGCAAAAAGTCATGAGTTCGCGTGCTCATGACTTTTTCGTTTAAATAATTTTTTTAAATAAATTATAAACTTTTTTTGAACTATCTTCGTTTAACTGATAGTACGTAAGGTTTACATCATCAGGAGTATCTTGCTGAGCAATCATCACTTCGCTGCTGTGATGATCAACTACCCATATGAAATATTTTTTATAAGTTCCATCTTCGAAAGTAATCCACATATCACAATCTATTAAGTCTGATCCTTCTTCATCTAATGTTAATTTGCCTTTTTTTGCGGTATTCATACTGTTAATAAACGTTTTTAATTCATCTGTTTTTGTGAGAAAGATATTCTTTTTTGTTTTAATTGATTCGACATGTATATCTTTTATTTCCTGTTTTCCTAAAAAAACAGGAGGCTCATTTGGATCTCGCGAGCTTGAAATAATAGTAGCTTTCTTTTTCGGCTTATTTGCAGTATACAGATCTTGAATAGATTTTCCCGAGTTTACAAACCATACAATTCCAGAAATAATTAATACGCTACCGAGCAGTAAAATGATTTTCTTAATAGAATATTCTCCTCTCTATTACTTCGTATGAAGAGCTTTTCTATTAATATATGATAGGGAGGCGCAAAGTATTATAGTTGAACTTGGTTATGCTTCACAGTTTTTACAGGGCGATCTACGAGTAAATTGTAAGTGAGACCAATTAGTACGAAAATGCCACCGATAACTTTGCCCATTGAGAGTTCATGCGACAAAATGAAATCAATGATAGTCCCCGCAAATAATTGTCCGATAAAGATGAGTAATGTTAAATAAAATGCTGATATTTTAGGAGTGATATAGTTCGATAGTGAAATGACGATAACGCCTACTAATCCGCCTAAGTACACAGCGATGGGAATAGATTGTAACGTCTGCATTGGAATATACAATGAATCTGAACTGAAAATTAAAAATAACATAGAGAAAAATAATCCAGTAATATAATTGAAAAACGTGCCTTCCCAATTTCCAATTTTTGCTGCTAAATTCGCGTTTATAATTCTAGCAACAACGATAGAAACACCAGCTAAAATAGCGATCGTAATATATAACATTTTTTTGCCTCCATTAATAAATTGTCATGATTATAATTCCGGAAGAGATGAAACATAATCCAATTAGTTTTTTCTTTTCAAACTTTGCAACTTTCATTCCTAATAAGCCGAAATGATCAATAACGATGGAAGCGATAGATTGACCGAGTAAACTTAATGCAATCGTAATAGAAGCACCAAGGACGGAGAAACTTATATTATTAAAAAGGACAGTGAATACTCCAATCGCTCCAGCGCTATATAAAAAAAGCGGAATACTTTTATCAAAATGAATTTTATTTTTGTTTATGATTAAAATGAAGATAACTGCAATTAAACCGACAAGGTGAATGACAACGCTTGCTGTATACTTCCCAATTAACTCAGATAAAATCCCATTCAGTGGAAGCATAACGGCGATGAGCACACCAATAAAGACAGAAAGAAAGTTATACAATGTAATATCCCCTTTAATTTTCATATTTGTAATGACTGTATCATGCTGAAATTGTGTATTGTTATGACATATGTCATAGTGGAAGAAGAAAATTTTAATTACAATGGGGATGAGTTGTAAAGGTGGGGGACTATGAAGAAAGTATGTAATTCTATTAAACTAGCAGAGTATATGAAGCAAAATAATATTGATTCATTTTTTAGTCATGATATGAAGCCGTATATGGAACTTATATTTTTTAAAAAGAATGAGTTTATTTGTAGAGAGAATGAAGAAATAGAGTATTTATTTTTCTTCGTTGAAGGAAAAGCGAAAGCGTTTAATACATTAAGTAACGGGAAATCTGTATTGCTATGTTTCTATGATAGTTTGCAGCTGTTAGGAGATGTTGAGTTAATTCATTCTCAAAAGACTGCTTCAAACGTACAAGTAATGGCAGATTCATATTGTGTTGCTTTACCTTTAGGAAAAGTGAGAAATCAGCTATTTCATGATGCGAAATTTTTAAGATGTATTTGTGGATCGTTAGCACATAAGTTAAATCGACTTTCAAAAAATAGTACAATTAATTTACTATATCCACTTGAAAATAGACTTGCAAGTTACATGTTAGCAGCAGGGGAACGAGCGGTGCAGCACGGAAATCGAATTGTGTTTAGTGGGAATTTAACGGAAACAGCTGAATTGTTAGGAACGAGTTATCGGCACCTATTACGTACATTAAATATTTTTTGTGATAAAGAGATTATAAAGAAAAACAATGGTTGCTTTGAAGTAGTGAATGTGGATGTTTTGAGGGAATTGGCTGCGGATGTTTATAAATAGGAGATGAAGTTATAAATGATTACACCTATATTTAGAATTTTTGATATTGAAAAAGCAAAACTATTTTACATAGGTTTTTTAAGATTTAAACTGGATTGGGAACATCGGTATGAGGAAAATATGCCATTATATATACAAATTTCGTTAGATGATACTGTGATACATTTATCAGAACATCATGGTGATGCCTCACCAGGTGGTGCGATTCGGATCAAAATAGATGATGTAAAGGATTATCATTCTGTATTATTAAGTAGAGAATATGCTTATTCGAAGCCGAATATAGAAAAAACACCTTGGGGTACAATTGAATTAACTGTGATTGATCCGTTTTTAAATAGAATTATATTTTATGAGGAAAAATTGTCGGAGTAGAAAGGATTCATATACAAATATTCATGGGTTAAGTAGTGTAGTTACGTGGTAAATGTAATGAAGAGTAGTTCATAAAGTAGTGAACTGCTCTTTTTCATGTTGTTAAACAGATTGAATTATTGAAAAATAAATCGTATGATAAAATACATGAACAAATGAGCATATATTCATTTGTTGTAAGGAGGAGGGAAAAGATGTTAGATGCAATCATTGTTGGAGCTGGTCAAGCGGGATTGACAATAGGATACTACTTGAAGCAGGCAGGATATAATTTTTTATTACTCGAGGCAGGAAACCGAATTGGTGATTCATGGAGAAATAGATATGATTCTTTGCGGCTCTTTACACCGAGTGAATATAGTAGTTTACCAGGTAGGATATTAAAAGGAGCAAGGAATGAATTTCCACATAAAGATGAAATTGCAACTTATTTAGAAGAATATGCAAGACATTTTCAATTACCGGTACAATTACAAACGGAAGTTCTAAAAATAAAGAAAGAAAAAGAAATATTTGAATTACATACTCCTACAGAAATTTTACAAACGAAAAAAGTTATTATCGCATCAGGTGGTTTTCAGCATCCATTTATTCCCTCGTTTTCAGAAAATCTTTCACCACATATTTTTCAAATACATTCATCACAATATAGATCATCATCGCAAATTCCACAGGGGAAGGTACTTGTAGTAGGTGGCGGAAATTCAGGGATGCAAATAGCAGTAGAACTTGCAAAAACGCATGAAGTTACGGTGTCTATTAGTCATCCTTTAACGTTTTTACCGTTACAACTTTTCGGAAAAAGTATTTTTAATCTGCTAGAAAAAGTGGGTTTATTGTACGCTGAAATAAATACAAAGAGGGGAAGATGGTTTCAGAAGAGAAAGGACCCTATTTTCGGTTTTGAAGGTAAGAAACTTATTCGTAATGGAGCAATTAAACTGCAAGAAAAAGCAGTAAGTGCATCAGGAAATAACATTATGTTTCAGAATGGTGATATTTATAGTGCAGAAAGCGTTATATGGTCAACTGGTTTTGTTCAAAATTATAATTGGATTAAAATTGAACAGGCAGTGAATGAGAAAGGATTTCCTAATCATATAAGGGGAATCAGTCCAGTAAAAGGATTGTATTATATCGGATTACCGTGGCAATCTCAAAGGGGTTCCGCACTTATTTGTGGTGTAGGAAAGGATGCAGCATATTTGCTTTCTGAAATCAAAAAAATAGATCAGTAGTGATAACTACTGATCATCCATATGTACATGAATTAGGAGAGGTCAAACATTTATTAAATTTATTATAATAGATTTTCATAGAATTAAAAACTGAAAATTCTAATTTCATGTTGAGAAAGTTTTTTGTATCGAAATATATGAAAAAATAGGGATTTTTATTGAAACAGAAAAAGATATTTCTATTTTAGTAAATTATGATATAGTCTAAATAAGCGTGTTTTTCCATAAATGTAATTATTTTCATTGTAGTTTCGTTTATATGAGGGAAGGAGAAGTAATTATGAAGTTTGATGATCAACGCTTATTAGGAGTCCGATTAGGTTCTGTACTTGTGACAGAGGAAAATCAATATTTAGTAATTAAGAAAAAAGATCATTATGCACTGTTAAATATACATAATTTAGAATGCACTCATGTTGAAGTGCAGTTAGAACATTTGGAAGAAATGTTGCGGGAAGATTTCCAAGAAAGCATAACGGAAATTATCGCACCAGAACATATAAAAATTGTTGCGAAAAATGTTATATAGATAAAGAAGCTGGAAGGAACAGCTTCTTTATTTTCATTATAAGGGTAACGTTTTTACAACTTCACCAATGATCCCTTCCATTTGATGAACACCTAAATCGGAATTGGTCATAATAACAGCACCATTCCAGCAGTATGGATAACAAACCATCATACATTGAAATCCAACGCCCCATCCGAGTGAATAAACCTGTAATTCTTCATTAGAATCATCTAGAAAAACACCTAATCCAGTCCATTTTGAGCAACCTTGAGGAGAAATCATGTCTATTACTAATTTTTGAGAAAGTTTTAGTTTACCCTTTCCTTGTAAGGAATGAATGATTTCAATAACTAAAGCTGATAAGTCAGTTGGTGTTGTCCAAATACCTGAAGCAGCTGCGAATGGATAAAATGGATACTTCTCATTTGTTACAGTTCTATCTTTATTATGTCCGCAAGCAAAAACATCGCTTTTATCTATGTCTTTTGGAGAGAAAAGTGTACTATTTTTCATTTGTAGTGGCTGGAAGATGTGTTCTTCTAATAACTGACTAAATGATCTTCCTGTAATATCTTCAAGTAGTAGTTCAATAATACAAAAGTTTGCATCGGAGTAGTGAAATTCGTTTTCTGGTTTATAAGTTATTTCTATCGGTACTGGGCAATAGGATGTTTTACCGGCAAGGAGTTCAGACATGTTTGGTCGCCCTTGTGCAAATGTATAATGTCCAAAACTATTAGGAGGATCAATAATTCCAGATTGGTGACTTAATAAATTTCGCAGGGTGACTTTTTTCTGTGAGGTAAATAGGTTGGTAGGTATGTTCCAAGATGTGAGTCTATCATTTATGTCTTCATCTAAATGTATGATTTCTTGATCTGATAACGTTAGTACGAGCATTGTAGTGATGAATTTACTAATTGAACAAGAGTTGAATATAGAATTCGTAGTGACAGTTCTAGTTGTTCCAGATTCAAGCGTTCCAAAGGCAATCGTTTCGTCTAGTTTGCCATCACGTATAATAGCAAGGCTTAAACCTGCAACGGAATATTGGTTCATTTTTTCGTATATATTGTTACTTTTTAAGTTCATAGTGACTCCTTTCTTAAAAAGACAGAATGTTAGTTCTATTATACATTAGTAAATAGAGAGAAAAAGAAAAAACTTTATCTTTTATCGATGAAGTTTTTTTAGTTAATTCGAAGTGAATGTTTTAAAAAATTTGTCTCGGTACATGTACATAAGCCATGAGGTTGTTAGTAAGGAAATAATCATTTGTTTATTTTTAATTGGCGCATTGAAAACAAGCCAGCCAACGATATCAAATAATAAATGTAGTGCAAATGAAAGAACTATAAATTGTAGTAACGTCTTAAAAAATCTTTTCATAATGTGTCCCCCTAAAATAAAAGGTTTTATTAACAGTGTTGTATATTACTATTATACATTAAATGTGTTTAGTGGTAAAATTTACACAAGTTAGTGAAATAAAACAAATGAAAGCTAATAAGGAGGGATAGTCATGGAATTTTGGATGATCATACCGATAGCGGTCCTTGGGTTTATTTATATCATTGAAAAATTAAATAGAATCGAAAAGAAAACGGATGCACGTTTAAAGAGGATGGAAGATAGATTACAGCTAATTTCGAAAGAAATGGGAATTGTAGATAGAGAACCTGAAATTAATAAAGAGTTACGTCAGCTTATGGAAGAAGGAAAAACAGTTACAGCAGTTAAGAGAGTAAGAGAGGCTTTTGGTTTTTCCTTATTAGAAGCGAAGCAATATGTTGATAAATTATAAAAAAGATCATCCATTTGGGTGATCTTTTTTCAATGCACCATGCGTGTATTTACATAAGCAGCGATTATAACGTGGCCAATTATAATGATAGGAAATAAGATTTTGACATTAGGAGTAGTGAAGACACTACCAATTGTGGCGATAATACCAGCAGTTAAATTATAAAGACCAACTATTTTTGATAACCTAACTTTATCTGGCACACGGCGTTCATTGAATCCTGATAAGAGCCAAGTGTATTGTTTAACTCCGATGAAATAGGCTAGTGCAAATGAAATAATTGCTAGTATGAATAATGAGGGGGAAGCAAAGAGAGTCATTGAAAACACCTCCGTTAAAGGGTTATAAATAAATTATAGTATGAATGTTATAATTTAACAAAATTAAAGCGTACAAAATTTGTGCGCTTTTTATTAATGGTATGAAAAATATGCAAAAAAAGATGGAACAAACTGTTAAGGTGAATTGTCTAATATAGGTAATAACTATTTCGTTTGAAAGAAAGGGTGGAGAAAATGAAAAATACATTATTAAAATTAGGGGTATATGTTAGTTTACTAGGAGTAACTCAATTTGTTAGTACAGTTTCTTCTGTGAAAGCGGAACAAAAGCTAGAGCATAAAGCTATAAAAAATGAGACAGGAACTATTTCAATATCTCAGTTAAACAACAATGTATGGGTTCATACGGAGTTAGGTTCTTTTAATGGAGAAGCAGTTCCTTCGAACGGTCTAGTTCTTAATACTTCTAAAGGGTTAGTACTTGTGGATTCTTCTTGGGATGACAAATTAACGAAGGAACTAATAGAAATGGTAGAAAAGAAATTTCAGAAGCGCGTAACGGATTTCATTATTACACATGCGCACGCTGATCGAATTGGCGGAATAAAAACGTTGAAAGAAAGAGGTATTAAAGCGCATAGTACAGCATTAACTGCAGAATTAGCAAAGAAAAATGGATATGAAGAGCCGCTTGGAGATTTACAAACAATTACGAGTTTGAAGTTTGGCAATACAAAAGTAGAAACGTTCCATCCAGGGAAAGGACGTACAGAAGATAATATTGTTGTTTGGTTGCCACAATATAAAATTTTAGCTGGAGGCTGTTTAGTGAAATCTGCGGAAGCAAAAGATTTAGGAAATGTTGCGGATGCGTATGTAAATGAATGGTCTACATCGATTGAGAATGTGCTGAAGCGATATGGAAATATAAATTCGGTAGTACCTGGTCATGGAGAAGTAGGAGACAAGGGATTACTTTTACATACATTGGATTTATTAAAATAAGAAATTGTAGAAATACAAAAGAAAGGAGAAATAATTTTCTCCTTTCTTTCTTCTAACTATATTTAAATGCTGAATCTGTCGATTACGTCAGCATATATTACTGAGATTTTAATTCCAAGTATACAAATACTAGTACTGTCATAATTGCAATAACAACGTAAGTAGCATCAAGCATTATAAGTGTTTTTAAAGTTTCAGTCATCGTAATTCACCCCTGTTATAAAAATATAACATGATCTTTTTATTGATTAGATTAGAGATCATAAAGATAAAATGTATATGAAATTTCTTAAGTAGCTTCTATATAAATATATCATATAAATAATGTAAGTAATGTTAAGATAGTGTAAATGTATTGTAAATAAAAAGCTTTACAATAAAGGCTTTAATAAAAAATGATAGTTTCTTAAAATAAAAAATACGCTATTCTTTCTATTGAATGATAGAAAAGGATGGCGTTTTTGTATGTCTATTTTCATATGTGATGAATTGCAACTATTTGTATAAGGATTCAAAAAATTTTCGTTGTATATATTTCTCCAAATTAATTATTTAGCTATTTAAAAGTATCGAAAGATGTGTGCACACTAATGTACATTTTTTAGTGTCAATAAAAATATTATGTCAACAATATGAACTGTCACAAATCTTTATATATTATTGTGATTGATATCACATCACTTTTTTTCAATGGGTATTATGCTTAAGGTGTAATGAATGATTGGGAGAGGGTGGGATGATATGTTTTGTTATCAATGTGAACAAACGCCAACAGGCGGATGTAAAGTCATGGGTGTTTGTGGTAAGAATGAAACGATTGCGAGTTTACAAGATACGATTGTGTTTGGGCTAAAAGGAATTGCAGCTTATCGCACACATGCTGCTCAGCTAGGGTATACGGATGCATTTGTAGATGCTACAACACAAGAAGCTTTATATATGACATTAACAAATTCTAATTTTAACGAACAAGAGCATATTGATATGGCTATGAAAGTTGGGAAATCAGCTTTACGGGTGATGGAGTTATTGGATGAGGCACATACGAATCATTTTGGTGTGCCAGAACCTGTACAAATTACACAAAATCGTGTAGAAGGTAAAGCAATTGTAGTTACGGGCCATAATTTATTTGCATTAGAAGAACTATTAAAGCAAACAGAAGGAAAAGACATTAATATTTATACGCATTCTGAAATGCTACCAGCACACGGATACCCGCAGCTGAAAAAATATAAACATTTAAAAGGAAACATCGGTAAGGCATGGTATGATCAAAGACGCCTTTTTGAAAAATTTACTGGTGCCATATTAGCTACAACGAACTGTGTTATGCCAATTAAAGGCTCGTACTCTGATCGATTCTTTTCATATGACATTGCAGGTTTAGAAGGTGTACAAAAAATTGAAAATGATGATTTTACAACGTTAATTCAAAAAACGCTAGAACTTCCAGAAGTACATATGGAGTCGGATGAACAGTTAGTGACAGGGTTTCATCATAATACAGTATTATCATTAGCTCCAGAAATTATTGACGCAGTAAAAAAAGGGAAAATAAAGCGTTTCTTTGTTATCGCCGGTTGTGATGCACCGGGAAAAGGCGGAGAATATTATCGTGAATTAGCAACGTCACTTCCGCCAGAAACGGTTATTTTAACAACTTCTTGCGGGAAATTCCGCTTTAATGATGTGGATTACGGTGTTGTACCTGGTACGGAAATTCCGCGTTACATTGATTTAGGACAGTGCAATAATTCAATTTCTACAGTGAAAATAGCGGCTGCTTTAGCTGATGCTTTTCAATGTGAAGTGAATGAATTGCCAGTAAGTATTGTCCTATCATGGTTTGAACAAAAAGCGGTTGCCATTTTACTAGGGCTATTTAGTCTTGGGATTCAAGATATTCGCATCGGTCCAAAGGCTCCTGAATTTATTTCAGCTGGCGTGCTTGATGTATTACAAGAAACATTTGGTTTAAAACTAATTACAAATGCAGCAGAAGATATGGCTATGATGTTATCGTAACAAAAAATGATCTGTCTTATTAAATAAGAAGAGCTAGCCATATTCATTAACTTTGGTATAGTATAGCGCCCCAAAACAAAAATGTAGAATTTTTATTTTGGGGTATTTTCTTTTCTTAGTGGGATAGGTATGGGGAAATTTTAAAAAAGAAAACAGACTGTATCGAATAGGTAATAGTTGATTTTAGAAAAAAATATAAAAATCGAGTTGACATTCATCGCTACTCAGTCATACAATGTACTTGTAATAAGCAATACTGAGTAGTGTTGTTTCTCAAAATATTTTCAGCAGACAATAGGTAATAGCGGATTTTAGAAAAAATTTGAAAATCAGTTGACATCTATCGCTACTTAGTCATACAATGTAGATGTAATAAGTGATACTGAATAGTTCGAATTCACAAAAACTGTTCAGTGAAAAATTCGCCTTAGTACTCTGTAATACTGAATATAAGTCAGACAGAATAGGGGGTAAAGGAGGATCAGAACATGGAAAATTTAACTGAAATGTTGAAAGGTTCACTGGAAGGGTGTGTGTTGGAAATCATTAGCCGCCGTGAAACGTATGGTTATGAGATTACTCGCCACTTGAATGATCTTGGGTTTACCGAAGTCGTGGAAGGAACGGTGTATACCATTCTCGTACGACTAGAGAAGAAAAAGCTTGTGAATATTGAAAAGAAACCATCAGATATGGGGCCGCCTCGTAAGTTTTATTCATTAAATGAAGCTGGTCGTCAGGAGCTTGAACTATTTTGGAGAAAATGGGATTTTGTATCGTCAAAAATTAACGTCTTGAAGTCAAACTAGCCTCATAATATAAAATGTTTCGGCTCATATTTGGAGAGTTTCTTGTTCTGCTTTATAAAAAGGAGGAAAATAACATGTTGGAAATATTCAAAAAATTAATCGGTGATAAAAAAGAGTACAGAATGATGATGGCACGTGTTGCAGCACTGCCAGAGGACTATCAGTTTGTGTTTAAGAAAATTCAAAACTATATGTGGAATTTTTCGACCGGAAACGGGATGGATATGCTGCACATTCAGTACGAATTAATCGATTTGTTTGAAGCCGGTGCAGCGGAAGGTAGACAAGTGCTAGATATTACTGGGGAAGATGTGGCATCTTTTGCTGACGAACTAGTGGCAAACGCTAAAACGTATGTCTCCAAATATCGTGAAGATTTGAATGAAAGTATTATGAAGAAATTGAGAAAAAAATAAATGCAATACGTAATACCGACTGATTAGCTGGTCATAAATGTGAACTACCGCCATCGCTATTCAGTTATATTTTTAACTCAGTACTAAGTGTTACAGAATATCGGTGGTACTAAATAGAGGGTATAGGTAATTTATTTTTGTAAGGGGGAAAAAGCATGAGCAATGCAGCGATTTCTGTAAAAGGATTAAAAAAAATTTTTAAAGACAAAGAAGTGTTAAAGGGAGTGGATTTTGATGTACAGCGTGGCGAAATTTTCGCACTGCTAGGCTCAAATGGAGCGGGAAAGACAACAACGGTCAACATCCTTTCGACGCTAATGAAGCAAGATGGCGGTGAGGTAAGCATTTGTGGATTTGATGTACAGCGCCAACCAGATCAAGTTCGTCAAAGTATCAGTTTGACAGGACAGTTTGCAGCTTTAGACGGCATGTTGACGGGGAAAGAAAACTTGATAATGATCGCTAAGTTACGTGGTGTTTCCAATCCCGTTCAAGTCGCTGACAATTTGCTTGAAAGATTTAGCCTGACTGATGCGGCAAACCAAAGGGCAGATCAGTATTCAGGCGGGATGAAGCGCCGGCTTGATATCGCGATGAGTTTGATAGGGGCGCCAGCAGTTATTTTTCTTGACGAACCAACGACTGGACTTGATCCTGAAGCGCGAATCGAAGTGTGGGATACAGTCAAGGAACTTGCCGGTAGCGGCACAGCGATCTTGCTTACGACCCAGTACTTGGAAGAAGCCGAACAACTAGCAGACCGTATCGCTATTTTGCATGGCGGAAAAATTATTACGACAGGTACTCTTACTGAACTGAAAGAGATGTTCCCACCGGCAAAAGTGGAGTATATCGAGAAGCAACCGACATTGGAAGAAATATTCCTTGCGATCATTGGCAAAAAGGAGGAGATGTAAATGAAAAGTAAAACAGGTGTATTATTAGGTCGTTTAATGCGTAACATTATGCGCAGCCCGGATACAATTATTACAGTAGCGATTACGCCGATTATGATGATGCTATTATTTGTTTACGTATTTGGCGGGGCTATAAAGACAGGAACAGATAACTACGTCAATTATTTATTGCCGGGAATTTTGCTAATGGCTATCGCATCCGGTGTAGCTTACACTTCTGTGCGACTCTTTACGGATGTAAAGAGTGGGCTGATGGCACGTTTCATTACGATGCCTATTAAGCGTTCATCGATATTGTGGGCTCATGTTTTAACCTCTCTTGTTGCTAATGTACTTACTATCGTGGTGGTTATTCTTGTTGCATTATTAATGGGTTTCCGTTCCAGTGCTAATATTCTAGAGTGGCTCGCGGTAGCTGGAATACTTGGGATGTTTACGCTGGCGCTAACATGGCTAGCTATCATTCCAGGATTGAAAGCGAAGTCTATGGAAGGGGCGACTGCTTACTCGTACCCGCTAGTTTTTCTTCCATTTATTAGTTCGGCCTTTGTGCCTACCGAAACGATGCCAAAAATTGTTCGTGCGTTTGCAGAGAATCAGCCTGTAACTTCAATCGTGAATGCGATTCGTGCTCTTTTATATGAAGGAACTGTGGGTAACGATATTTGGATTGCACTCGCTTGGTGCGTAGGTATAATGGTCATCTCTTACTTTTTCGCCAGTAAAGCATTTAAACGTCAGTTAGGGTAAGAAACGAGATAAACGAAACCTTCAGGAATAATATATATTTAGAAAAGCACGGGAGATTTTCCGTGCTTTTATTATTTATCATGCTCTCATTGTAGTAAATGAAATGGTATTTAAAAATAGGATAATTATCCAGTGATAAAGCTTAATATTTGAGGCTCACTGCTTATGGAATGTATAAGCACACTCGTTTTTGTAAATCTGCTAATACTTCATCGGGTATTTCTTTGATTTTAATATCCTTCCCTAGAAAAAGCAGCCAATTTATTATTTCCGTCACTTCATCGGGATTGTTAACATTGATAAAAGTTTTTAAAATGGCTGTGGATTGGTAAGGATTAGTATAAGATATTGCAATTTTTAAAGGATGGTATTTTTTGAACTGGGCAATTGCTGTCGGACCAAGTTCAAGTACAAGGTTAATTGCTTCAGCCTTCTTACTTAGTTTTTCTAAAATCTTTTTCTTATTGAGCCTTTTATTCGTCGTGTACGGTTCGATATTGATGAGAGCATCGACAGGAAACATTAACTTCTTTTCTTCTTTTAAGTCAAATCCTTCAATGATCCAATGGCTTTTTTCTTGATAAAGGTGTAATAGATAAATTGGATAAGACTTAATTTCTTCATCTTCTTTAATGGTAATCAATAAATGGTTATCCAAAAGAAGGATTTGAATGAGTTTTTCTAACATAGGATGGGGGAGATCAGAAAGCTCAAGTAGATCGGGATTATGAGGATTAGTTCCTTGGAACAGCAAGAGTTGATTTAAAAGAACGAGGTCATCTTGCTGGGTTTCTGAGATGAGTCCTAGTAGTTTTTCAGCTAAAGATTGACGACTTTTTAGATAGGGAAGTTGTTGATTCCTCGTAGCCATAAAGGCAATAAAAAGAGCTTTCACTTCATTATCAGTAAAGCGAACAACGGGCAGGATAGAATTATGCATAACAAAATATCCACCCGTTCTCCCAACTTCAGCGACAAGTGGCATTCCCATAGCTTCAATTTCTCTAATGTCTCTAATAGCTGTCGATCGTGATATGTTAAATTCTCGTATGATTTCAGAAATTGTAAAGTGGGAGCGGTTGTTGATATACCGCATAATTGTATTAATCCGTTCAACTTTTTTCATTTTGGTCTCCTAAACAGTATCATTTTTTGACATGGTTTAAAGATATTATAAACGTATCAGATGAAAAGATAAATCGTTTGATTAATAAAAAAAGAGGCAGGTTTTGTATATGAAAAATTATACTATAGAAGAAAAAGATAGCTTTATTGTGTTAGGTATTGGAACTGAAATTAAGAGTGAGTACACAGACTTTGCTGGAATAAATAAAGAAAAGGAAGACTTTTGGTCGGCTGTTAAAGAAGATGGAAGGCTGGACACTTTAAAAGCTTTAGCGACAAATGAATACATTTTTTCTGTGAGCGAAGCGGTGAATAACAAAATGATGTATTATGCGGGTGTCATGACAGAAGCACAAATAGAAGAAGAATCTAGAGTGATTCAGTTTCCGAGGGGAGAATACTTAGTAGTAAAAGGGGAAGACAAAACAGCTGAAGAGTTAAGTAATAAGTTGACTGGCATCGCCTTCGGTCAAGCTTTACCAGATGCAAATGAGTTTGCTTATGTTGGTGGACCAAATACGACGGTTGAGATGGGGAAAAGAAACGGCTTAGTGTTTGGTGAAATGTGGATTCCAGTTGTAAGGAAGTAAAGTGATAAAAGATACGAATATGGGAAGTAGAGGCTAACAATCTTGGATTGTTGGCCTTTTTAACATGAATATAATATTCATATGTTTATTGTATTTTTTGCGACAAGATTAAATAGCTTTTTTGTTACTTTACAATAAAGTATACTTAATATCAGTAATTCATATAATTAGGAGTGGTTTCTATATTTAGAGAAAATACAAAAAGGATACTTCTGTCATTAGTAACAAATCCAATACTAATAATTGTATACGGGATTTTTTGTTATGAGTTGGCCTTATACTGTAAGTACGGAAGAATGAATTATAATATTTACATTTTGTTATTATGTATAGTACTTTTTATATCCATAACTACATTTACTACAATGCGGGTGATAAAAAATAGAGAATATAAATCTAAAAAATTAACAAATTCAATAGCATGGAGATCCATTTCTATTATCGTTATTGTTGCAATTACATCATTTTATGGGATGCAGATTTATAAAAGTGCAATAAATTACAATGGCAAATTGGCATGGTTTATAGAAAAGTTAAAACATGAAAGGTCAGTTAAACTTAAACATAATAATATATATAAATCTGGAGTAGAAGGTATTTTTGAAGATATAAATAAAAAATATCCTTTGCCAAAGAAATTGTATATGGCAACTGATTTTGATCTTACGTTTCATTCAGATGGAACAATCACAGCGTTTGATACATTTGTTTATGGGAAAAATGTTGATGGGAAAGAAGAAACTTATTTAATCTCTTATAATAAGAAGAAATCAGAAGATATTACTATAATACGAGACGGATACGCAAAGCCTGATTATAATGATGATAAATTAGTAGAACCTTTAATTAAAACGGTTAAGGCGATCCCAGTTAAGCAAACGGTCAAAAAATGGAATGAAAGTAAGTATGGGTTGATTTATTATGGAAAAAGAAATTGGGGATCCAATACAGAGGGAATTATTAATATTACTGAGGATGGTAAGGAGCAGAGTCTTAAAGAAGCAGCTTCTGATATCATTGGATATACTGTATCTATATTTGTCCCTGGAAAAGAGAAAGAGCTAGTCCCTGCTAGATATAATTTAATAAGTGACGCAAGTTGGAGTAAATCAAAGACGCCTCCAAAAGAAGATAGGCTTAAAGAGAAGGAACAACAAGATTTAAAGAATGAAAAAGAACAGTTTTTCCTATCGAAAGAAGTTGGTTATAAACTAAATATGACAGATAAAGCATTAGGGAGCGCCTTTTATTCATTAAGCAAGACTAGTGATGAAGGGAAAACATGGGAGGTTATCAATCCAGACCCATTTAATGGGGGGATTGGTAGTGTATCAGGAATCACTTTTATAAATGATAAACTTGGGTTTTTAGGAGCAATCAGGCCTTCTGGTAATGAAGGAGAGTTATATCGTACAGATGATGGGGGAGTATCTTTCAAAAAGGTAGAATATCCGCCGCATGAAGTGAAATTAGATCATACACAGTCCACAATAAGTCCTTTTGATTCTCCTAGTATGCCATATGAGAAAGATGGGGTTTTTAATATGTTAGTTGGACAAGGGGCAGATGGAGACTACAATGGCGATAGTAGTGCACTTTATCAATCAAAAGATAACGGAGAGACATGGGAATTTGTAGAAGAAGTGAAAAAGAAATAACCAGAATGTCTTTTTGAAAAATAAGGTAACTACTCAGCTATACATTTCATTTAGAAATTTGGTAAGGAGTATAATTCCAGCCATGAAGATAAAAATGGACCTATACCTCGCTGCCTTTCTTTGTTTTATTTCTTATGCTTACTATCAACGCTATATTTATAGAAAGGTATTTTGGTGATATACAAAAGTGGATTCGAAATATTACATGTTGCTTTGCTTTATTCGTAGTAGTTTTAGTAGCTCTACGGATAGGTTACTTTTTAATCCAAAGATTTCCATTTTGTATGTATCACTTCTACCTCAATTTTAAGATCCAGAGAAGGGATTGCTGCTTTTTCAAGGTGAAGTTTTGGGGCTTACGCAAATCACTGTTAGCTTTATAGTTAACCTTGTAATTGTATGTACAGCAAGTAAAATTGCAAAATGGTTTGGCACACGCCCGACGTGGCTACGAGTACAGCGTTGGCTTATGGCAAGTGTTTTAACGGTGCTTGCTGTACGTCTTGCTTTTGAACGTCGACAGTAAGAGCCTCTTTACCTTCAGTTTCTATAATATAACCTAATAAATATTAATATAATTTATGTATAGTAGATATTAACCTTATAAAATAAGGGGGGAATATTATGACTGAGACAAATGAATCTTCAGGAGTCAATTTGAAAAAAGATATGAAGTTTTCTATTATAATTCCTGCACACAATGAAGAGAAGTACATTAGAAAATGTTTAGATTCAATTGCAAAGGCATCAGAGGCATATAAAGAGCAAACGGAAGTTATAGTTGTTTTAAATCGTTGTACAGATAAAACAGAGGAAATAGCAAAATCTTATAATTGTATTACATTGAAAAATAACGATAAAAACTTATCTAAAATTCGAAATGCAGGGGCTAAAATAGCCAGTGGAGAAATAATCGTTACTATAGACGCTGATACGATAATGACAGAGTCTATGTTGTCTAATGTAGATAAATATTTAGCTTCAGGTAAATACATTGGTGGTGGGGTGAATGGGAAGTTTGAAAGAATATCTTTAGGAATATTTCTCTCCGCAATGTTAATCATAATCCCTTTACTTTTTAAGTACGGAGCTATATCTGTAGGGATTTTTTGGTGCTATAGAAAAGACTTTATGGCAATCAATGGATTTAATGAAAACATGCTTATGGCAGAAGATGCAGATTTCGCAAAACGTTTAAAAGAGTGGGGAAAGAAAAATAATAAGAAATTCGGTACTATTAAAAATGGAATGATAACTTCATGCAGAAGATTTGATACATATGGAGACTGGACTTTATTTAAAAATCCAAAAGTAATTTTAGCTTATCTAAAAGGAAATGATAGAAAATACGCAGATAAGACATATTATGATAACCAAGAAAGATAAAAGTGGAGAAAAGCGGCAGAGGATAGCTAGTACTTTTTTTAGATATGATGAGAATCCAACTTAATTTAATAGATATTATAAGAAAACCATCAATTTGATTATCCTTTTTCAAATTGATGGTTTTTATTTTTGAAATAAATATGTATTTTTTTATAAAAATATTTTTTGACCCCCATAAAACTATGTATTCCTCCGAATATGTATAGTGAAGAAAATAAATAGAAGAAAAATGACTATGAAAGAATATAGAAGTATTAATAAAATTACTAGATTAAGTGGGCATCCAAAATAAAAGGATGAAATTACCAATGATATAGAGGAGAGTTATTCAAGAATTGCAGATAAAATAGAAAAAGAATAAGCAAAACGAACGGTAGAAAATAAGAAAGTAGATAAAAATACAAACTTAACTTTAGTGCTGAGAGAAAAGGAAAATCATTAAGAAAACGTTGGGAAAAGTTAGACTCGAAAAATATAATTAACAGCAAGAAAACAAGACCGAAGAAAAGTACCAAGAAAATCTGGTTAAATGGTCACTTGTGCAGTGGCCATTTTGCTATTTGAAGGAGGCTGGGAGATTACAAGTGTTGAGTTTAGTAATGAAGATCTTAAGAAAACCGAAAATAGAAGATATCGTATGTAACATACAAAACAACGAAGAAGATAAAGAAGCGTTTATCGTACAGTATCAGCCTTTTATTAGAAAATCAATTTCATCTGTCTGCCGCCGATATATTACAGAACAGGATGATGAATATAGCATTGGATTGTTTGCGTTTAACGAAGCAATTGAACAGTATTCATATACAAAAGGAAAATCCTTTTTAGCGTTTGCTGATCTTCTTATAAAAAGAGATGTAATTGACTATATACGT
Organism: Bacillus cereus group sp. BfR-BA-01347; assembly: GCF_022663835.1. Lineage (NCBI taxonomy): Bacteria > Bacillati > Bacillota > Bacilli > Caryophanales > Bacillaceae > Bacillus > Bacillus cereus group sp. BfR-BA-01347. The sequence continues at coordinate 229,982 of NZ_JAKUGG010000006.1, forward strand.
AAGGAGTCTAAACATAACTTTGTCTTTTTAAAAGAAGATGAGCAAGAGGAAATGTTAGAAATGAAAGTGTCGCTTACGGAGTATATGAAAGAGATGGAAAATAGTAACCGTAAGGAGGAAATTCTTCATTTTCAAAGTGTGCTAGCTGAGTTTAAAATCACATTCTCAGAGCTTGCTAAAGAATCTCCTAAGCATCGTGATACACGTGAGCACTTAATAGAAATTGTGAAAATTATTATAAAAGAAGAGGAAATGATGGAAGAGCTGTTCCGAAAGAAAAAGTTACCGCTTAAACATATTGAACCGCGTGTTAGGGTAAGTCGCAAAACATTGGAGCGTCATAGAAAATATATCATTGCAATGTGTATTATCTTTGCAAACAACTATACATACATTCTTGATTATATAAAGGGAGGGAAGCATGATGAATAAAGGAATTGTGATGGATATAAAAAAGCATAGCGTAGTTGTTTTAACACCAAATGGAGAGTTTATTACGTGTAAAAGAAAAGGGGATTCTTGCATAATCGGGGAAGAAATCTCATTTGATGAGCAAGAACAAAAAGCATCGTATTTTTCAATCCCTTCCTTTTTAAAGCCTGCATCAATACTTGTTGCTTGTTTTCTATTTGCAGTGCTGTTTTTCTACAACCAACCAGAAGAAAAAGTATTTGCTTACGTCTCAGTTGATATAAATCCAAGTTTAGAGGTGAGCGTAACAAAGGATTTTCGTGTTATAGATTTGCAGGCTTGTAATGATGATGGAAGGCGTATTTTAAAAGAATTGAAGCAATGGGAAAATAAACAATTGCAAGAAGTAATACGTACTATTATAAAGCAAAGTCAAGAGGATAAGTATTTAACGAATGATAAGCAAGTTATGCTAACAGCTGTTGCAAAGGACAAGGCACTAGAACCACTTTTGGAAAAGGCAATGAAAGAATTAAAGAAAGAATATGAGCTAAAACATATTACAGTTGAATATCAAAGTAGCACAATGCAAGTACGAGAGAATGCTAGAAAAGCTGGAATTGGCACAGGTGTCTATATAAAGCAAGAGAATGAGAAGAACAAATCGCTTACGCCTCCTGCCACGCCGTCTAATCCGGTGGAAAACGAAGAAGAGGTGCAATCGCAACCGGAGTCATCTCCTGATGCAACAATGGATTTGTCTCCCGTACAAGAAAAAAAGTATGAGAAGCAAGAGCATAAAGAACAAAAGAAAACAGAGGAACAGCCATCGAAGCAAATAAAAGAAAACAATGGAAGAGGATCTCAGCAAGAAAATAGAAGGAATCAACAGGAGAATAACAGTAGAGAAGCTCAACAAGGAAATAATGGGAATGAGCAAGGAAACAACGGAAGAGGACCTCAACAAGGAAATAATGGGAATGAGCAAGGAAACAACGGAAGAGGACCTCAACAAGGGAATAATGGGAATGAGCAAGGAAACAACGGAAGAGGACCTCAACAAGGAAATAATGGGAATGAGCAAGGGTACAACGGAAGAGGACCTCAACAAGGAAATAATGAGAATGAGCAAGGGAACAATGGAAGGGGATCTCAACAAGAGAATAGGGGCCACCAACAAGGCAATGAAAAAAAGAATCAATAGAATATGGAAGTGAGAGATTCAATTTAAAGCTAAAAGGATTTATCTCGCTATTGTGGGCAGTAAAACTCCCATCTCAAAATTTAGCTAAGGCAAAGAAGTTAGATGGGAGTTGGGCTGCTTATAAATGTTAGATTGGTGAGGCTAATTAAAGTTTCACTTTATTATTCTATAGTTCTATTAAGAAGGAGTATGTGAAAAATATAATGGAGAAAAACATTCAACAAGAGAAAGATAAAGAAAAACCTGTTTTTTATGATCCGAAAGGAAGGAGAAACATAGCCTTTATTTGGTTTCTATGTATCTCAATAGTTAGTGTAGGTGTTGTATTTTATTTTTTCTTTCAAAGTATTTTTTCAACACCAGAAATTCCAAACATGAATCCTACTGTAAAACAAGATACGAAACTTGTACCAATTAATCAAAAACTTAGTGAGGAGCAGTTAAAGAAGGAAGAATTCAAGCCAAATACCGAAATGAAGGATAATAAAAATTTGGTGAATTCGACAAACGATAGTAAACAACGTAAAGAAGTGTATGGTTTTTATGTAAACTGGGATGAAAATAGTACAGCGTCTTTAAAAGAAAATATCAATTCATTAACCACGTTAGTACCAGAATGGTATCATTTAAAAGAAGATTTAACGATTAGAAGTGAGATAAAACCTGAGATTGTAAAACTAGCAAAAAAAAATCATGTGAAAATTATGCCGTTACTTACTAACTATACAGAAAAAGCTTCTGGCCCTGATAGTGATCTTATCCATAAGTTACTGAATTCGCCGAATGATGTGAAGACGAAATTTATTAATGATTTAGTAAGCGAAGTTAAAAAGAGTCAGTTTTCAGGTATTAATATTGACTTTGAGGCCGTACCTGAAAGTGATAGAGAAAACTTAACAAATTTTATGAAAGAACTTACTACGGTCTTTCATAAACATGATTTGCTCGTTACACAAGATGTTCCAGCTAATGATAAGGCTTTTGATTATGGTGCATTAGCAAAAATAATAGATCGTATGATTGTAATGATGTACGATGAGCACTATGGAGCGGGGGAACCAGGACCAATTGCTTCAAATAAGTGGTTCCAACATACATTGAATGAACTGAATATTCCGTCTAATAAACTTATAGTTGCTTTCGGTAACTACGGATATGATTGGGAAATAAATAGTAAAAAACCTGCGAAGTCTTTAACTTTTTCAGAAGTTATGACAATGGCGAATGATTCCAATATGAAAATTCAATGGGATAACATGAGTGGAAATCCTTATTTTAGATATAAAACAGGAGAGAAAGAACATACTGCTTGGTTCTTAGACAGTGTTACTCTCTATAATCAAGTGAAAATCGCAATGGACAACAATGCAAAGGGGTTTGCGTTATGGAGATTAGGAGCAGAAGATCCTACAATATGGAAAGTTTTAAAAAATCCGATTGAGGCACAAAAAAATCCTGATGTATTACATAAAATCACTAGTTTAGATGAAGTGAATTATTCTGGACAAGGTGAAATTTTACAGATTGAGAATGAAAAGCAAAATGGATTGAGAGATTTTAAAGTAGGCAAAGATGGTTATCTTACAGATGAAGTATATCAATCTTTACCATCTGCATACGAAGTGCAACGATATGGAAAACCGAAAGGGAAACAAGTAGTATTAACATTTGATGATGGACCAGACCCGAAATATACGCCAGAAATTTTAGATATATTAAAAGAGAATAAAATAAAAGCTGCTTTTTTTGTCCTTGGTGAAAACGCACAACTAAATCCTAGTATTGTAAAAAGAATATACGATGAAGGGCATGAAATTGGCAATCATACTTTCAAGCATCCTAACGTAGCTGATACGTCTTTACTACGAACAAAAGTAGAACTTAATACGACGCAACGTCTGATCCAGGAAATAACTGGGCATTCTACAGTTTTGTTTAGGCCACCATACGAAGCGGATGCTAACCCGGATTCCTCAAATGAAATAGTGCCTATTTTACGGGCACAAAATATGAACTATACAATGGTAGCAGAAAAAGTGGATCCTGAGGACTGGGCAACACCATCAACTAATGAATTAGTAAAGCGTGCTCTTAATCCCGTTTATAAGGGAGAGGGAAATATTATTCTTCTCCATGATGCGGGAGGGAATCGTACCCATACGGTAGAGGCGTTGCCGATCATTATTAAAGAGCTTAAAAAGCATGGATATAGTTTTGTAACAATTTCAGATTTAATGAATAAAGAACGAGATGAAATTATGCCCCCAGTTTCTTCTGAGGGTGAGCAATATTTACTTTACAATAAAGCTGTCTTTTCAGGGGCGGGATACTTTAAACATATATTAACAACTATTTTTTATATTGCTATTGGATTAGGGATTTTTCGATTCTTATTCTTAATTTATTTTGCATGGAAGCAAAAAAGAAAAACGTTATCTCGCTCTATTAATTCGTCCTACCAACCTTTTGTTAGTGTTGTCATAGCAGCATATAATGAAGAAAAGGTGATAGCTAAGACAATTCGCTCAATTTTGGATAGTAAGTATGGAGAATTTGAAGTTATTGTTGTGGATGACGGATCGACAGATGGTACGTCAAAAGTAATGCAAGAAACATTTTATAAACACCCTAAAGTTCGTTTCATTCAGAAAGAAAACGGCGGGAAATCATCGGCAATGAACCTAGGGTTTCAACAATCTCGAGGAGAGATTATTGTCACATTAGATGCGGATACTATTATTGCGCAAGACGCTATTTCTCTCATGATTAGACACTTTGAAAATCAGAATGTAGCGGCAGTTTCAGGTAATGTCAAAGTGGGAAATAGACGAAACTTGTTAACTACTTGGCAACATGTTGAGTATATTACCGGGTTTAATTTAGAACGTAGAGCTTTTGATGAGTTAAATTGTATTACAGTAGTTCCAGGAGCTATTGGAGCATGGCGTAAAAAAAATGTAGTTGAATCTGGATATTTAAGTGAGGATACGTTAGCAGAAGATACGGATCTTACTATTACATTTTTACGTCAAGGATATAAAATTGTATATGAAGAAAAGGCCTATGCTTTTACGGAATCACCTGAAGATGTGAAAAGTCTAATTAAACAGCGATATCGTTGGTCATATGGTACACTCCAATGTCTTTGGAAACATCGAAAAGCAGTGTTTCATACAAAACATAAAACGTTAGGATTTATTGCATTGCCTAACATGTGGTTATTCCAATATGTTCTGCAATTCATTGCTCCTTTTGCAGATATTTTAATGATTATGGGGCTGTTTGGTAGCAATCCGCTAAAAGTGTTAGGGTTTTATCTTATATTCTTTTTATTAGACCTTTTTGCATCTCTGTTTGCATTTAAATTAGAGAAAGAGGACCCTAAACCGTTAGTGTGGTTAATTTTACAACGCTTTATTTATCGTCAATTTATGACTTATGTTGTCATTAAATCTATATTCTCATCTATTCGAGGCGTAGCGGTAGGATGGAATAAACTAAAGAGAATGGGGAGTGTTAAACATTCCACGGAACATAAGGAGGCATCATAAGAGAGCAGACTATCTGCTCTTTTTTTCATTGATTTTAGTTAGTTGAATGTAGAGTTGTAGCATAAAAACTGCTGCTTCTATAACGAGATTCCTATTCATCATTAATAGTGAGACATTATGTTAAGCTAATCTTTTAGTTTCGGATTAAAGTTTTTTTATATTTTTTTAAAATGACGGACACAAAAACGCATATACCTTCGAATTATATATATGGATAACATAAATATGTATATAAAAGGGGAGAAATAAGATGAAAGAAAAAAAAGAAATGTTTCAAGAAATCGCTGAGGTGTTAAAGGTATTGGCGCATCCAGTTCGTCTATCTTTAGTAAAAATAATGCTTGCAAAAGGTCCTACTAATGTAACAACAATGTATGGGGATTTGGAAATGCCTCAAAGTACAATTAGTCAACATTTATCTAAACTAAAAGCTGCTAAAATGGTTACAGGTACTCGGAAAGGATTAGAAATTTATTATGAGGTAACTGACAATCGCACAAAATCAATATTAGCATGTTTAGTTTAAATGCTGATTTCTAGACGTCAAAATTAAGAAGAGGATAGGAAAGCAATTCTATGGAGAGAATTTTTAAGGTTTTTACACAAGTGAAGATCTGAAGTAAAGTTCCTTAATAAATAAAATAATTGTTTGAAAATATGGTATAAAACGGAATTTTTATACCATATTTTTTAATATCTGTAATAAAAGGAAGAATGTTTTGGTTTCAATTTATACGCTATCTTTATAAATTTTGATTACCTTAAACGTTTGACAAACTAGCAATAGGTCTGGAGTCAAAGTAAGTCCACACAGGCTTAATTCCTAAGTGGAAAGATCAACATGCTCAATATGCAAAAAAATATAACTTAAATCCTCTGCATCCTAGATTTTGCAAAATTACTTGTTACCTTATTTATTAAAAAAATCAATTAAGGAACTATTTAGTGAAAATAAATTGTTCAGTTAAAGGTGTATTTTATAGAATGTAAGAAAAGGTCTCAATTTCAGTAGACACGTGGATTCGCATACTGATAGAATAAGCGAAAATATAATAAAGGTGGAATGGATTTGAGAAAAAGGTTAGGATGCTTACATGCCCATTATTCAAATATAGAATATATAGAAAAGGCACTTACCTCATTTAACATTGAATTAATCCATTTTGTTGACCCGGCATTAATGTATCAGGTTACATCCAATGAAAAATTTCAAGAATCAGATGCTCAATTTAAAGTTAAAGAGCAAATAGAATGGATTGCTCAATGTAATGTTGATGCTATCCTTATTACTTGTACAAATTATATTGCAATTTTACATGAAGACCAAGACTTAATATCAGTGCCAATTATTAAAATTGATGAACCTTTCTTTGATTACATATGCAATATACAGCAACCTCAGACAATTGTTTTTACAAATCCTGCAACTGTTGAAGGCACAGTAGAACGTCTTAAACATCATGCTAATAGCCTTCAAAAATCTTTAGATTTAGAGGTTGTTGTCATAAATAGTGTTTTTGAATTGATAATGAAAGGATTAAAAAAAGAATACAACCAAGAAGTTACAAAGTTCTTAAATCAAATCATTAAAGATGAAAAGAAATTTATCTCTGTTGCTCAATTATCTATGGTTGATGCATCTAAGCAAGTTGAGTATAAAACATCTAAGACTATTATTACTCCATTGAATACATTGGTATCTTACATTGTTAATAAATTAAAATTAGAGAAGAAAAATTAGTGGTAGAAGACAGAGGATTTGGAATTATATATGGCTTTCTATCAATTTTCCTTGGGTTAGGTACTGTTATCCTACATAATGTTTGGACACTTAATTGGCAGGGACTCATTACACTTATTGCATGGCTCGCACTATTAAAAGGGATTTATGTAATTGCATATCCTGAACCATCCAAGAAAACCGATTTCGAAGTAAGGGTACTATCTACTCGTATAGTGCTTGCTATCCTTTGTGCTTTATCTTTATGGATGCTTATCATACTTTATATGAAATAGAGAAAAATATTTTTGATTATGAGAGTATGTAGGTGGGAGTTTTTTGTAGTACATCAGAGCGGAATTTTATAGTTAACTGTAAGTTTAATATTTTTCCCTTGTGGACATGTTTTTATAAATAGTGAGATGGGCAAAACGAAAAGAATCCTAAATAAATAGGATTCTTTTCGTTTTATAAAAGTGAATTTATATTGTATCACTAATACGGTTGATAATCGTTTTTCAGGAATATTCCCAGTTATCTATCTTGGTATACTCAATGTCGGCAATGTGACCATCTGGTCGAATCAAAATGGTATCTATATTTTTTAACTCAGAATCTTGTATTTCTCCTACAACTACCTTTATGTGCGAATCAATATTCATTTTATTTATCTTATCTATATAAGAAGGGTGTATTAATAAAATAAAGTTACCATCTTTCATTAATTCAAAGAGTTTATAACTTTTCTTATTTAGAGAAGAAATAGTGAGATTTGTACATCTTTTTCCTATCAATGGATGTCTTTCTGTATCGTGCATCGATGAATACATTACCCCTAACCCACTTACTCTTTCAGATAAATCGTGATTTATCTCGGGATATGTAAGTAAGTGCGAAAATAAATCCCTTAATTCCATTCCTGCGTTTGAAAAGTTTATCATTAATTGTTCTTGCGCTTGTACTTCCTTGAAAAATTGTTTTCCCACAGCATGTCTTTCAATATGATAACTTTCTAATAGACTTTCATATTTTTTTTGTTTTATTGCGAGCCCAAATTTCCAGCCTATATTAAAAGCATCTTGTAGACCTACATTCAAACCTTGTCCTCCAGCAGGGAAATGAATATGTGCTGCATCCCCTGCTAAGAATACACGCTTATGTTGATAAGTATTTGCTAGTTTGGTTGCATTGCCAAAACGAGAAAGCCATATTGTGCTCTTAATTTGAAGATGTTCACCTGTAATACTATAAATACTATCTATAAACTCTTTTTCTGTAACAGCAACATGAACGGGTATTGTCTGATTCTTAGGATCAACAATTGCAAAACGAAATACATCAGGTGTAATAGGTACCATCATTAATATCCCATTTATATTAGAAGTAGATAAAAATGGAGTATCTGGTATATTTTCTAAAATAACATCACCTAATATAGCAGTAGTTGTTGTGTTTGTTCCATTAAACGGTATATTTGATAATTCACGAACTTTACTTCTTGCTCCATCAGCTCCTATTACATATGGAACTTCTATTTTATATATTGTTTCTCTTTGTTCTATTTCTAGTTGTACGAATGTTTCATATTGTTTTAAGTCTTTCAGAGTATGCCCACGTTTAATGACTACACCTAATTCTAATGCACGTTCTTCTAATATTTCTTCTGTAATAGATTGGGGAATAAAAAGTGTATACGGAAAATCAGTATTTAAATTTTTAAAGTTTAATCTTGTATCTAAGGCAGCAAAATGACTTGTATTTAATTTCTTGCCTCTAGCTAAAAATCGATCTGCAATACCTCTCATAGCCATCAATTCTAAGGAGCGGGGGTGTAGTGTGAGTGCTCTAGAATTTCGTACCCGGTCTAATCTTCTCTCTAAAACAACAACTTTTACGCCTTGAATAGCTAATTCACATGCTGCCATAAGCCCAACTGGACCACCACCAACTACCGCTACATCATAATAATTGTCCATATCATGCCCTCCATTTATTTAATTGTTTAAGAGCTAATGTGAAAAATTGTAAATAGATTTATAAATGCTATCTATTGTACATATATAATTATACTTCATTTTAGTTTCCTTGGAAACTAAAATGAAGTTCCTAGGAGAAGTCTACATAGTTGTAGTTAAAGCTATATAGCGTGTCTGCAGCAGTAGCCATTGGGTAGCATTGATATGTAATGGCGTTTGCATTAAAGGCTGTAGCTTCTTATGCTTGTGCTATTTTTACTAAAAATGCTACTGCTATAGTTCCATGTGGGAGTTGTAAAGGTCTTTCCGCTATTCGTAGTTTTAATGAGGTAGTAGTGGTTTTAACTCGACTTCAAATAATTCGCTTTCCATTTCATTAAGTGCATACATTGATACAGGATGTGGAGAGGTATTAGATAAGATTTGTGATGAAAGAAGTTCTCCTGATGATGAGTAAAATGTAACAAACACTTGTGAAAATGGAGGGACCATAATGATTACACGGTCAGTTTTTTGTAACGTATTAACCAACTCCAAAATAATATAGTTTTATAAAAAATAATAGATAAATATAAAGATATTATTATGGGTACTTTTCTGATAGTGAATTAAGAAAATTAATAAACTCTTTATTTTATTGTAAATAATTTAAGAGCACACAAATATGCGCGCTCTTAGAGTAGAAAGGTAGTTTTCTATGAGTAGGGAGTCCCCATATAATAAAATATGCTTGTACAATTCAAATGTGAGAAGTTTTTTATAAAAATGCTATTTGGTAAGTCTATGTGAAAAATCAGCTTGTACAGGAATTCTTTGCAAAGTATTTTGTGTGCAGTCATGATTATTAAAGTTGATGAGAACTGTTATTCGACTAATAAAACCACATCTCAAATTGTTGACTATATGTCTAACAACTAGGATGCGGTTCAATTAATAAAAAATGTCCGAGTAAAATATAAGGTGAAAAGTATAGGATACTTTTGTTATAAAGATATAGATGAATGTTATTGTTTTTTACTTCTGAAAGATTTGGGGTTCTAAATTACGAGTTGTTGGAGTCCCTCTAATATAAAATTTCAGTAGAAATATTGAACTACTAATATGAATGTAGAATATTTAATAAAGACGGTAATGTTTTTTTAGTCATGTAATCTTTTCATTTGATGATCTTTCCCCCATTCACATAATTCATCCATAATTTGCATTAAAGATTTTCCGTATTCACTTAGTGTGTACTCAACCTTTGGTGGAACTTCTTGATATGCAGTACGATGGATAATACCATCAGCTTCAAGTTGCCGAAGTTGTTGTGTAAGAACTTTTTGCGTAATGTTTGGAATTTCTCGTCGGATTTCATTTGTTCGCATTTTTCCATCTATTAAGACACATAAAATATGAACTTTCCATTTTCCACCGATTACATCGAGTGTAGTTGCAATTGGGCAGTCATCATTTTGATTCATATAACACCTCCACAGGTACTTTAAGGTTCCTATAGCACTTTAAAGTACGTACTTTTCAATTATATGTGACTCATTCATACTAATACGTAAAGGGTTGAATAATTTATAAAGGGGATGAAAAAAGATGAAAACACTTGTAATTGTAGCACATCCTGATATTGAAAAATCAAAAATTAATAAAAGATGGATTGAAGAACTTGAGAAATATTCGGATGAAATTACGGTGCATGAATTGTATAAAGTGGCACCGAATTGGGAGTTTAATATTGAAGAAGAGCAAAAGTTATTAGTAGAACATGACAGATATATATTTCAATTTCCGCTTTACTGGTACAGCTCACCACCATTATTAAAAAAATGGTTCGATGATGTATTAACATATGGATTTGCGTACGGATCTAAAGGAGATAAAGTGAAGGGGAAAGAATTTGGTGTAGCTATTTCTATAGGTGGATTAGAAAAAGACTATGAAAATAGTGGAATTACAATGGATGAGTTGACGAAACCATTCCAAGCTACATGCTTATACACAGGTATGGAATTTATACCTTCCTTTTATTTATATGGTGCAGAATATAAACTAAGTGATGAAGAGATTGATAAAAGTGCACCTGAGTATGTGCAATATGTGATGAACAAGAAGTATTCTAATATATAATGGGAAATAGCCATTTACTTGTAAAGTAAATGGCTATTTTATATTCTTCTTATATTCACTAAGTGTAATCTTTAGTAAATTAATAGTTAATCTGGTAAAATAAAAAACCTAACATATATAAAGGGGAGTTTTACTTGAGAACGATGCGACAATTATTACAAAAGAGAGCAATGCAATCACCAAGTTTGGAAGCGCTTGTAGGGGGGAAGAAAAGATATTCGTTTCAGCAATATAATGAACGAGTAAATCAGTTTGCACATTATTTGTTACATAATGGTGTGCAAAGAGGAGATCGTATAGGAATACTATGCAAAAATAATCACCCATTTCCAAGCGTTATGATGGCAAGTTTAAAAATTGGAGCGGTATTTATTCCGCTAAATCATCAGCTGACTGTTTATGAATTAGAAACGATTGTAAAAGAAGCGAAATTAAAAGTGTTAGTTATTGATGAAGAATTTAGTGAAGTGTTATTAAAGGTTGATGCTGTTAAAGAAATTCCTTATGTAATTCAAACGACAAAAGAAGGCTTTGGTTCATTTGAATTAGAGTTGCAAAAACAGCCAACGACAGAACCGAACGTAGAAGTTCATGAAGAAGACGATGCCATTTACTTGTTTACATCAGGAACGACTGGACAGGCGAAAGCATGTGTAATTGGACATAAAAACTTACATCATTATTTTGCTGAAATTGCGGGACAAAGAGAAATCCCAGCAGGTGAACGCTTTTTATCTGTGCATCCATTGTTTCATATGAGTGGCGTGCTTTCTATTTTAAATTGTATTTATCATGGCGTTACGATGATCTTCTTAGCTGATTCGAATCCTGCTCTTATTTGGGATAAGATTGAAGAAGAGAAAATTACTACGATGCTTGCTTTCCCAGCCGTTTATAGCTACATGCTTGATGAACTACATAAAAAAGAACGTAACATTTCAACCTTTAAAGTAGCACAAAGCGGTGGTACAAAAGTGCCAGAAACACTCATTCAAAAATATATGGAAAAAGGCATATATATGGTGCAAGGCTATGGTAGTACAGAAGGTTGGGTTGTAACCTCATGGCATCCAATGATGGGAAAAGAAAAGATGTCTTCTGTAGGAAAGACCTTGAAAAATGTAGAGGTGAAAATTGTTCATCCGGAAACAGGACATGAACTAACAACAAATGAAGTTGGAGAGATTCATGTGAAAAGTCCATACATGTTTAAAGGATATTGGAATAATGAAAAGGCGACAAAGAAGGTAGTAAAAGATAACTGGTTTAACATGGGTGATGCTGGCATGATAGATGATGATGGATTCCTGCATATTATGGGAAGATATAAAGACGTTATTATACGCGGTGGTGACAACGTATATCCAGATCAGGTAGAAGATGTTATTCATGAAATACATGGTGTTTTAGAAGTTGCAGTAGTTGGAGTTCCAGATGACTTTTGGGGAGAGGTTCCAAGAGCTTATCTTGTGAAGGATAGCGAAACAACATTAACAGAAGAAAGTATTCTTCAGTATTGCAAAGAGAAATTAGCAAGTTATAAAATACCAGAAGTAGTATTCATAGATGAGTTGCCGAAAAACGCTTTAGGAAAAGTGTTGAAGAGGGAATTACGAGATGCAGTTCTTGTGAAATAGAAAATTATGAAACGATGGAGAACCCAGTTATGTATAAAGCATGACTGGGTTTTTATGTATCAAAAACATAATAATTTACTAGATTTTGTATTTTGTGTAAGATGATAAAGAATATTCGATTAATAATTCGAGGGATGAAATTAAATGAAGCTACCGTTATTAGAAGTAGAGACGGATAGACTCATTATTCGTCCATTTCAAAAAGGTGATTATGAAAGTTGGTTAGATGGATTTAACAAGAGACTGCCATCGCAGTATAAATATGACGATTGCTATCAAGTTCTGGCATCATCAACAAAAGCATGGTTCACGGAATGGGTAAGAGGTTTTGATGAAGCAGCACATAGAGATGAGATGTATGTATTAGGCATTTTTCGTAAAGAAGACGGAGCTAAATTGGAAAGCTAGAGCTAATAAAAATTTTACGTATGGACTATCAATGGGTGATGATGGGATACTCGATACATAATCAATATTGGAGAAATGGATATGGTGTTGAAAGTGTGAAAGCTGCGTTACCGTTATTTTTTAGTAGCCTTGATTTTCATAGAATCGAATTACATATATGTGTTGATAATGAGCCATCAGTGCGTCTTGCGGAAAGAGCAGGCTTTTCATTTGAATGCAAGAGAGAGGCGTTTTCATTAGAGAATGGTAAGTGGATGGATTTTCTTATTTATTATAAAAATAAGGAGATGAATATATGAGAGTGTTTATTACAGGTGGCAGCCGCGGGTTAGGATTACAGTTAGTAAAAGTATCTTATGAAAATGGGCATATCGTTTATCCATTAATTAGAACTGAGGTTGCGGTAACGCAATTGAAGCAAATATTTAGTGGTAGATGTTTTCCTATAATGGCAGACTTATCGGCTGATGAGAGTACGGAGCAAATTAAGAAGCAGCTTGAGGAATATACAGAGTATGTTGATCTAGTTATAAATAACGCTGGCATTACTGGGAAGGAGACTGAGATTTTACATACAAATTCAGAAGAGTTAACGAACTTATTTAATATTCATTGCTTAGGTGTAATTCGGGCTGTAAAAGGTACATATGTGGCGTTGGCTAAATCGAATCATCCGAGAATAATAAATGTGTCCTCTCGATTAGGATCATTACATAAAATGGCGAACAAAAAGTTTCCGCAAGGCCAGTTCTCATATTCATATCGAATTGCTAAAGCTGCACAAAATATGTTAACACTCTGCTTACAACAAGAGTTTGAGAATAAAGGAATTCGTGTAACTGCCATTCACCCAGGAAAATTAAAAACTGATATTGGTGCCTTTGATGCGAATATGAATCCGGCTGAAGGAGCAAAAAATATATATGATTGGGTAATAGATTCAAATGAGGATATTTCAGGAAAGTTTATTAAGCCTGGTGTGGGGGAATTGAAGTGGTGATATACGATCTTGCAATCATTCAGAATCTATTTGGCCCTTCTAAAAAAGTATTAAATGGCTTACCAAATGCAGTAACGATTGAAGAGATAGAAGAGAATGTTCTTTATGATGTACAAACTTATAAAGAAAAGATAAGTAGATTTGAAGAAGTTTGTTTTAATTGGGAGTTAAAAAGAGCGAGTATTGTATTAAACAAAAGGTTTAGTAGTTATAAATCAAGTGTGAGAGTGTTACTTGATGCCGGTTTTTCTTTGTATGCCGCAAAGATAGAAGTATGTAGAGAATTGAACAATGTAGAAGGACCTGAAAGACAATATACATATCGATCAATAGCAGAAGGAACGTTAGCGGAAAAAGAATTTAAATATATTTGGGAACAATGTATGTCGGGTTCAGGGAATCAAACTTCAATTTTAACTATCGATGAGCATTTTTATTCAGTGCAAACAGAGTTAGGTACGGGCTGGGAAAAGTCATGTATTGTTTTTTATGATAAAAATGAGCCGATTGGTATGTCCATACCGCATATAGAAACTGGAACAGAAAGTGAAGGACGATTATTTTATTTTGGGGTAATGCCTTATTATCGCGGGAAAGGAATTGCTTCCCATATGCATCTTCAATCGTTGCATATGTTAAAGGAAATGGGGGCTACTTATTACATTGGAAGCACACATACTTCAAATGAAAAGATGCAGAGGATATTTTGGAGAAATAATTGTTCGTTGAAAACGAAGATAGAGCTTTATTATAAAATCTTTAAAGAAGGTTAGGAGAAAAGAAAATGAAGACTATAAACGTATTTCATTACGACGCATTTACGAATAAACCAAATAAGGGAAATCCAGCAGGTATTGTATTAGAAGCAGATGGGTTAATGGAAGAGGAAATGCAAATTATTGCTGAAAAAGTTGGATATAACGAAACAACTTTTGTTCTTTTCTCAGAAGTAGGAGATATAAGAATGCGCTATTTTACACCTGGTTTTGAAATGGATTTATGTGGTCATGGGACAGTAGGGACGATATTTGCCTTGCGCGAAAAAGGTTTATTAGAAGAGAAAAGTAACCTTACGATTGAAACGAAGGCTGGGATTTTACCGATACAAATAGGTGTAAATGAAAATGGAGAAACCTTTATTAAAATGAGGCAGGCAGCACCTCAGTTTAAAGAATTTACAGGTTCAAAAGAAGAATTAGCTCAAAGTATCGGTTTAGAAGTAAATGATTTAGATGTAAGTTTACCGATTGTATATGGAAGTACTGGTAATTGGACTGTAATTGTACCGATTAAAAATCTTAATGCATGTGAGAGAATGACACCTAATAATGCTGCATTTCCATCAGTATTAAAAGAAATACCTAATGCTTCTATTCACCCCATTTGTCTAGAAACTTATGATGAACTAGCACAAATGCACGGCCGTCATTTTTCATCAGCTTACGCTGGGACGATTGAAGATCCAGTGACAGGAACAGCTTCAGGTGTAATGGGAGCGTATTATGCGGAGTATTTAGAGAAAGATTTTGAACATGAATTGGGTTTAATCGTTGAGCAAGGACAGGAAATAAATAAAGATGGTCGTGTAACTGTTTATGTAACGAAAGGGATAGAAAACGAAAAGTTACAAATAGATATTGCTGGAACAGCGGTGTATGTAAAAGAGTTTGAAATTTCGATATAAAGTGAAACTTTAATCAGTGGGGGTCTTACTGCTCGGTGAATAGCGCGATAAAAAAGAAAGCCCGGAATACATCCGGACTTTCATTATCTGTTCAATACTTCAATGTACGAAGCATCTCCAGTTGTTCTTAAAGCGGAGCGGAAATTATTATTTTCTAACGCCTTAGCAACTTGTTGTAACTGCTGTGCATCATCATGATGAATAAGTAAGCTGTCAGCACCGCTTTCCTCTATATGAATGTGTTCGACATTTCCGATTGCATCATGTACAGCTTTTAAAAATTCAGGTTTCATATTGTCCTCCTATATGTATGTAACGTTGTAATTTAGTATTTCCTTATTTATGAAATATAAAAGTAAATGAAAGGAGAAATAAAAATGAATATAAAGCAGTTTAAAGAACATATAACATCACTATTTGGAGAGCATCTTCATAAATATGGCGATGATGAATATGGTTTTACTTATATAAGTAAAGAAGAGTTTCACAAAATCGGTTACACAACAAATTTAACGTTAGAAACTATTGAAGAAGCGTATCGAAATGGAGTCGATATGATAGTTACACATCATGCGCCGTGGAGTTTTTTATTTGGTATGGAAGAGGCTTGTATTGAGAAATTGAAGCAATATGAAATGAATCATTTTTGGATTCATTTGCCGTTAGATTTTGTAAAGTTTGGCACGTGTACATCGTTATTTAACGAAATTGGGATAGATACAATACTGGAATATTCAACCTATGAGGAAGAAGAACTACCGGGAATAGGAGAATATAAAGAAGCGATTCCTTTTTCAAACTTAGTTGGAAAACTTGAAGAAAAAATGGAAGAGAAAGTGAAGAGCTGGAGAAATCACGATAAACTAGTAAAACGGATTGCGATTTTAACCGGTGCAGGAAACAACACAAATTTGATTGAGCGTGCATTAGAGAAAGGGTGTGACACGTACATAACCGGTGAAAAAACATTATATACAGTTCAACATGCGAAATTTAAAGGAATTAATTTAATTGTAGGCAGTCATACGTTTACAGAAGTGTTTGGTGTAGAAAGTTTGGCTCATAAGTTAAAAGAAAGAGATAATTCAATAGAAATTACTAGATTAAATGAAGATCATTTGGAGTGAAGAAATCACATCGCATTACCATAAATGGAATGAACTATATAATGGAATATTGAAGGAAGCAGTTGCAATGAAATAAAATTATTTTTTGTTATATTAAGATTTTTAGGGGGAATTCCCTTATGTTTGTCAAATAATAGTAAAGTTGTCTTTTGAATTAAGGGAATATTCGGAGTTGAAGGGTGAGAGAATGGACATTTCAATAATCACTGCACAACTAGTTAAGGAAAAAGTTGTTTCACATTATCCAAATAGCGTAAAAGCATTAAACGGGGGAACGACAAGTACTATATATTTGTTAGATGAACAAACGTTATAAAGTTGAATGAATCGGATGTCATACGTGAAGAAGCTTATTTTCTTCAGTTTTATAAAAAGGACGAATTATTTCCAAAGCTTTTATATAAGGAACCTTTAAATCGCTATATTGTTTACTCATTCCTTGAGGGCACAACTTCTTGCAAACTAGGCCATAAACGGAGTGTTCTTTGTAAACTTGTAAAGAAAGTTATCAATAAGTATGAAGTAGCTACAGAGGTTGATGGCTGGGGATGGAAAGAAAATCCGGTTCAATCTTGGAATGAATTTTTAACAACAAATGTGATAGAAGCTCATGAAAATGTAAGATGTTACATAAGTGAAGAAGAGTATAGAACGGTTCTTAAGTTAGCAAATAGGGACGCTGGAATAAATCAGCCGTTTTTATTACATGGTGATCTTGGATTTCATAACTTTATATTTAAAGAGAATGAGCTGCATGGTGTAATTGATCCTTTACCATTGTTAGGAAATCCTATATATGATTTAATTTATGCGTTCTGTTCAACCCCGGAAGATTTAACAAAAGAAACAATCGATTATGCGATGAAACAATGTGTATTTCATAAAAAAGACCGTGATTTATATGAAGAAATAGTCATAGGATTATATTTGCGTATAGATACATGTTTACGGCACCACCCGAAAGATTTAGAAGATTATTTAGAAGCTTGGCGTTATTGGATGGGTGAGGTTGAGGTGACTTTATAGTACAAATATTTTGGGGGAGATAGTGAGATGAATGTTGCAGAAGCGAAAAAGGATTTACTGTAATGCCATTATTGGTTACAGTTGTCTATTTACTTACTTTTATAAGTTTATTAATTGAAAATAAAAAAGTAGATCATTATCAACAAAAATCAGCTTAATAAAAATATAGGGATAGGGGAAATTATTATGAAAAATTTCGTTTGTACAACGTGCGGTGTGCAGTATGCAGCGAGTGTAGATGAACCGGTGAGTTGTCATATTTGTGATGAAGAAAGGCAGTATGTGAATCCGAAAGGGCAGTCTTGGACGACTTTAGAAAATTTGCAAACAGATGATACATATAAAAATGAAATAATCAAAGAGGAAAATGGACTTTATAGTATTACGACAAAACCAGGATTTGCGATCGGTCAAACGGCATTTATAGTGAAAACAGAGTCATATCGTTTACTATGGGACTGCATTACGTATTTAGATGAAACGACAATTGCGAAAATAAAAGAGCTTGGTGGATTAGATGCAATTGCATTGTCTCATCCTCATTATTATTCAACGCAAGTAGAATGGGCAGAGACATTTGATGTACCAATTTATATACATGAAGATGATAAAGAATGGGTGATGCGCCCAAGTAGTCGTATTATTTATTGGTCTGGTGAGTCTTTACAATTAGCGGATGGGATTACTGTACATCGTCTTGGAGGACATTTTAGTGGTGGTTCTGTATTGCATTGGGAAGAAGGTAATGATGGAAAAGGGATTTTGTTAACAGGTGATATTATTCAAGTCGTAGCAGATGAGAAGTGGGTAAGCTTTATGTACAGCTATCCAAACTTAATTCCATTACCAGCGAGAAAAGTGGAAGAAATGGTGAACCGAGTGAAGCCGTTACAGTTTAATCGTTTATACAACGCTTTTCATCGAGTAGTAAAAGAAAATGCAAATGGGGCAGTTGAACGTTCTGCTGAAAGATATATAAAAGCAATAGAAGGAAAGTTGTTTCATACGTAAAAGGAGAGTAGCTTAATGAAAACGTTAGTATGTTTTGGAGATAGTATTACAGCTGATGAAACATTTTTTGATGGAATGCCGAGATTAACACCACGTTTGCAAGAGATGTTTCCGAAATGGAAAGTAGTGAATGCAGGTGTTCCAGGGGATAATACATTGGATGCGTTACATAGGATTGAAGAAGATGTAATATCATATAAACCAGATTTCGTAACAGTTTTTCTTGGTACGAATGATGCAGTTTCTTTTTCTCAAGTGTCATTACAAGCATATAAAGAAAACTTAGAGAAGATTGTGAACCATATTTCATCAGATAAAGTACTACTGATTAGTCCTGCACCAGTTGATGAAGAAAGACAGCGTAATAGAACAAATAGAGTGCTGGGTCAGTATGCAGACGTGGTGGAGAAAGTGGCGAGGGAAACAGGAAGTTATTTTCTAAACGTATTCGCTGAAATGATTCAAGAACGGGATTATAAAAGATTTGTAGAAAATGATGAAAAAGATGGATTACACTTTGGACCAGAAGGCTATGAGTATGTAGCGAGGTTAATTGGTGAAAAGTTAAAAGGAATGTTATAAGGAGCAAAGCACTTAGTGCTTTGCTTTTTCGTATTTCTTTCGCAGTCCATAAACTTATTGATCGCTGTAATTTGGACAGATATTTTGCTTTTTTATGTGCGTAAAAGGCTAATGCTGTTTTAAAGTAATATAAATTTATTTTTTAAAATTTATATTTCGTAGTTGAAAATCAATAAGTGTGTAACTATAATAGTTACAGTGAGTTTGTTGTTTTGAAATATACACATTGAATTACAAGAATGAAAGGAGTTTTTATGTAAATCAAAAAGTTATAAAATCTATTAATTTTTATAATAAGATAAAAAGCATTTCGGTTCATACACATTATTAAATATGTTAATTCTAATAGAAAACTAGAGGTGGAAAGATGAAAAATTTTAAAGGTATGTTGATATCATCACTTGCAATTACAACTTTTGCTGGAGTAGGTACGACATTTGTAACAAATACAGTACATGCTGCTAATAACGATTCTAGTAAAATACAAGTTCGTTCTAATAAGAGTATAAACACAACGCCTAGCTCGAGATTGCCTGTATTATCAGTGAATCCTTATGATGATCGTAGATTTTCGAGACAGGGATATCTTGAAGAGGCACCTTTAGGAATTAATGCTCCTTATGCTTGGGGAATTAAAGGAGGAGATGGTCAAGGAGCAACCTTTGTAGATTTGGAAGAAGGCTGGTTATTAAATCATGAAGATTTAGTCGGTCAAAATATTGAATTTATGTCTGGAAAAATGAGTAATGATCTTTCTCACGGTACTTCAGTTCTAGGTGTTGTTTCTGCAGCTGACAATGGGATTGGGAACATTGGGATTGCACCAAAAGCAAAGGCAAAAGTAATTTCAGTGATTCGAGATAATGGGAGAATCGATGTAAGAGATGCTATTTTAAGTGCCGTAGATTCTTTACAGGCTGGAGATGTTTTATTAATAGAAGAATCCTTTAAATATGATGGATATGGAGATGACCCTTTACCAGTAGAAGTATACCCGAGTATATTTAACGCAATTCGCAAAGGTACAGATAAAGGCATTATTATTGTAGAAGCAGCTGGTAATGGTGGGATTGATTTAGATGAATTTAAAGACCGTAATGGTAAACAGATTTTAAATCGAAATAGTCCAGACTTTAAAGATTCAGGAGCTATTATAGTTGGAGCATCTACTGCAAGAGTTCCTCATAAACGTTTAGGTTTCTCTAACTATGGTAGTAGAATTGATGTATATGGTTGGGGAGAGTATGTTGATACATTAGATACATATCAAAATCAAAATAGTAAAGGACAAAAAGTTACAGATCAGAATATAATGAATCGTTATACTTCTAACTTCCGTGGTACTTCTAGCGCTTCGCCTATAATTGCTGGGGCTGCTGTATCAATTCAAGGGATTGCTAAAGAACATTTAGGTAAGGCATATACACCAAAAGAATTGAGAGCAATTTTAAGTAATCCTAATACAGGCACAAAGTCTAATAACCCATCATCTGATAAAATAGGGGTTTTACCAGATTTAAAAGCGATTTTGTCTAACCTTGGATTTCATAGTGATTTGACTACCAATGATCCTATGGTATTTCCAGATAACGTAGAAAAAAATGAAGGAAAAGAAAATTCAACTTTCGTATTTCCAGGTGAAGAAACAAAACGAACCGGGGATAAAAATTCAACTGTAAACTTCCCAGAAGAAGATTTAAAACAGGAGGAAAAAGAAGAGGGATTAATTGTTTTTCCGGATTAATAAAAATACTACCTTCCATTTGGAGGTAGTATTTTTTATTTCGTGTAATTAACAAGAGTGCATGAAATTTGTATTTGTTTATCTTTCATAATGAATTTAACCACAAAATCGAATATTTGACTGTTAATTAACTTTCTCGTCTCAATCAATTACATGAATTAATCTAGAAATGCTTGCTGCAATGCTTTCAGTCCATCGCTGTAGATACCATAAAACAGATTTATTGCCTCTTCAACACTAACCTCAACAGGAGTGAACGTACCAGACCACTCTACTAATGATGTGTTACTTTCAGTACCTTCTTTAACTTGGATTGTAGATAAATAATTAGTGACCGGGAACGGTGCATTCATGATTGAATACATGTAGTAACGTTCCTTATCATTGAATACTTCTAAGCGTTCTATAATTGTTTCACCCTCTGGATTAGCTAGATGACGTACACGACCGCCTTCGGTTAATTTACTACTAGGTATATAAGGTAACCAGTCTGGAAGGGAGTTGAAACCTCCGATTAATTGCCATACTTGTTCAGGTGATCCAAAAATTTCCATAGATATAGTAGTATATGCCATGTTCATTACGCTCCTTTTCATCCCGGTATTTACGGGTAAATAATCAGTAGGGGATAAACCGCCCCACTGATTAAAGTTTCACTTTATAGGTCCATAACTTATAGTGAGAATGAATTTTATCGTGGATTTTTTATTTAATATATAATTATAAAGTTAAAACTATATACTTTTAATGATTAAATTATATAATAAATATAGAAACGAAAATTTATGAGCAAGGAAGTTGAAAAATATGACATTAACAATGGGCTTTATTGGATTTGGAAAGTCAGCTAACCGCTATCACTTACCTTATGTAAACACACGTAATAATATAAAAATAAAAACGATTTTTGTACGGCAAATAAATGAAAAATTAGCGGCTCCATATGAGGAAAAAGGTGTTTACTTCACTACTGATTTGGATGAATTGTTGAATGACAAAGAAATTCAAGTGGTGACGGTCTGTACGCCAGCACATACGCATTACGAATTAGCGAAAAAAGTTATACTTGCTGGAAAATCAGTTATCGTTGAAAAACCATTTTGCGATACAGTGGAACATGCGAAAGAATTATTAGCTTTAGGACGAGAAAAAGGTGTAGTAGTTATGCCTTATCAAAACCGCCGTTTTGATGGTGATTTTTTAGCTGTGAAGCAAGTAGTTGAACAAGGATTCCTTGGTGATATTATTGAGATTGAATCACATATTGATTATTTCCGTCCTGGTTCAATCACTCATGAAGCTCCAAAAGAAGAAGGTTCATTTTATAGTTTAGGTATTCATACGATGGACCGCATGATTTCACTATTCGGCCGTCCAGATACGGTGACATACGATATTCGTAATAATGAAATGGAAGGTGCGGTTGATAACTATTTCGATGTTGGTTTACATTACGGAAATCAGTTGAAGATTAAGCTGAAAACAAACCATGTCGTAGCAAAAGATTATCCACGCTTTATCGTCCATGGAACAAATGGATCATTTATTAAATACGGTGAAGATCAGCAGGAAAATGATTTGAAAGCGGGGATTATGCCTGAGAGTGCAGGGTTTGGTGAAGATTCACCGATGTACTATGGAGTTGCTAAGTATCGTAATGCAAATGGTGACTGGATTGAAAAACAAATTAAAACGCCACTTGGTGATTACGGTCGTTTCTATGATGCCGCGTATGAAACAATTATAAATGGTGCACCAAAACTTGTGAAAGACGAAGAAGTGGTAACGAATATTGAAATCTTAGAAAATGGATTTGCTGCCCCATCACCTTCAGTTTACAAACTTGAGGCTTTACATTTGAATGAATAGAAGAGAGTTTGCAGTATAAAGGAGGTATGGAAATGGCAAGCGGATCAACACAAGTAAAATACCTCGGCATTTATCAAAAGATTAAACAGCAAATTTTAGACGGTGAATATAAAATCAACGAAAAAATTCCGAGTAGCCCCGTCCTTGCTGAAGAATTTGGTGTTTCAGCCCTTACTATTAAGAAAGCGCTGGATCTATTAGTTAGAGATGGCTACATTATCCGCCGGCGTGGAAGTGGAACAGTGGTGCAAGATTGGCGTCAACAGGAAAAGGCACGAATGATTCAAACTTTAACGGGTACGAAAGCTGTATACGGCAGTGAGGTAGAAAGTAAAATTATCGAGTTTGCGATTGTTGGGGCTGATGAAGTAGTTGCTGAGAAATTGGGAGTTTCAATCGGTGATTTCGTCTATAAAATCATTCGCCTCCGCATCATTCACAGCATTCCGACGATTATGGAGCATACATGGATGCCAATTTCTGTTATCCCAGGTGTTGAGGCTTCTGTTTTAGAGGAGTCGATATACTCACATATTCAAAATAAACTTGGTCTTGAAGTAGGGACATCTGTTGTCAGGGTTAAAGGAATTCGCCCAGATGATAGGGAAAAGCAGTTTATGAACTTAACAAATCAGGATTTCCTAATGCGAGTTGAACAAGTAGCTTATTTAACGGATGGACGAACTTTTGAATATTCTTATGCAGATCATCTACCCGAAACCTTTGAGTTTGAAACAGTCATTACTGCAAAAAATTATAAAGAGATATAAAAATCGGTTGAGGCAAGTATTGTCTCAACTGCTCCTATTATACGTTAATAGAATGAATCCAAGACTTAACATTTGATTTATAGAACTGTAAAGTTTAAAATTACAGTATAGTTTTTAGAAGTGAGTTGTTATCGTCTGTAAAATGTAGATAAATTAAATATTCTCGAATAAATAATATTGCTTGTATTTGATTCTAAACTGTAATTTTTTTTAATACATTTCAATAAACGATGTTTAAAATGTACGTTTCATAACATTAAAGGAGTGAGTTAAATATGGTAATTCTATATACAACAGCAAGCTGTGCCTCATGCCGAAAAGCGAAAGCATGGCTTGAAGAGCATCAAATTGATTATATTGAAAAAAACATCGTATCAAATTCTATGACAGTTGATGAGCTTAAATCAATTCTTCGTTTAACTGAAGAGGGGGCTACTGAAATTATTTCAACTAGATCGAAAACTTTTCAGGACTTAAATATAAATATTGAGGAGCTCTCGCTCAATGAATTTTATACATTAATAATTGAGCATCCACTAATGTTACGTCGCCCAATTATGCTGGACGAGAAAAGATTGCAGATTGGTTTTAATGAGGAAGAAATTCGTAAATTTTTACCACGTAGCGTTCGAACGTTTTTGAACATTGAATTGCAAAAATTGGCCAATTAATAAGTAGTATTTTTTAGAAAAAGTTTTTTGAAAGGAGGAAGCAGAAGATGATTGAAGTATGTGTTACAGTTAATTATAATGATAGAAATTATCAAACAAATGTTATTGTGAGTAAAGATACGATTTGGACAAAAATTGAACAGTTGGCAGAAGAACAAGTGAAGAAACAGTGGAGTGTTTAATTTTATTTTCAACTTAAAAAGCTAAATGAAGTTATCAGATATAGGTGGGACCGGATAGAATATAAGAGAATTAATTTTTTATGGCAAGAAGTATTCTATATGTTTTAACGTTCTAACCTATCTGTAATATTTATGGCTACAGTATGTTAATATATGAAAAACAATATTTTGAATCGTAGGAGGAAAATCATGAACAGCGACTTTACCTTGGCCATTCACAGTTTAACTTATTTAGCTTTACAGCCAGACCGGATGTCAACAAGTAATGCTATTTCAGAAAGTGCAGGTGTACATCCAGTACGTATTCGTAAAGTGCTAAGTTTGTTAAAAAAACATAAATTTATACAATCGAAAGAGGGAACTGGTGGAGGTTTTATTTTCGCTCGCGATTTAGATGAAATTAATCTTTGGCATATTTATCAGATAACCTCTGAAGGTGCTTTGCAGCCGAAGTGTCCGGAATCAAACAATCAGTGTGTTGTAGGTTCGAACATGCGAAAAGTTCTTTTCGCTATTTTCTTAGGTGCTGAAGAACATCTAGGTGAATACTTAAAGAATTATACAATGAAAGAAGTTGTTGACCTTATCAATCAAGAGCGTTAAGGGGGCTTAATTATTATATAGCCGTGAGTTCTTAACGCTTAAATGTAATGAAAAATATTACAGTATAATTTGTTTTTATATATTTTTTATCGTCACAAAAAATATTTATAAGAAGGTGAAACGGTATGATGTCAAATAATAATCATGTTTTAAAAGTAGGAGATTGGGTTCGTGGAATATCAAATGAAGGTGAATTAATAGTTGGTTATATTGTATCACTTGATGATGTGGAGGATATAGTTACAGTTAGTATTGTGAAACGTGACGGCAAGTACACAATAAACGAAGCGATTTTACTCTTTAGTAAACACGTTAACAAACTCCCTGAATCAAAGGTAATAAATAAGGAACAAATCCTTTATCTTATAGATCTTGCATTATTAACAGGGGATGAAGAATGGTTTATCGAGCTTTCTTCAAAATTAAACTCGATAAAAGAGCTAGTTAATGAGGGATTTTAAAATTTAAACTTTTGAGGGTGCACACAATCCGCCTTATGGAGAGGACGCAATTACTTTTCGCATAAAGGGAAACGATGTAAAAACGATTCATTACAAACATAGAGATATTCCTGAAGAAGAGCCGAACAAATTACAATTAAGATGATATTGAATTGATTTGTTTGTGTATTCCTGATAACGATAATTATGTAAATGAGCTGTCCATATGGGGCAGCTTTTTTGTTTTTTGCTCAGTGTAGCTTTTTAAATTGTATATGAATTCAATATTGATAATATATATCCTGAAATTTGGTTTATGTATTTTTGGTTTTTTTCTTTTTACCTACATTAATTATTTATTACAATATCTTTTATGTTTAAAATAAAATTTTTTGATAAAAGTGGATATAAGTGTCTTTATAATAAATCACCTAGAAAGATAATGTATTATTGTATTTTTTTACTAACTAATTCAGCTTTAAGTTATAAAAACAATGGCTACATGCTAACTGTAAAATATTATCTGTATAAAATTATTCCACTTTAATATTTCTGAAAATATAAAAATATTAATTTTATAAATATACACGTTATAATGAGGGCGTCGAGAGAAATTTTATTATCTCTGGAGAAAATATAAAAAATGCGATTCTTAGTAAGAAAGGTGTGTGATTAGAGGCGAAATGTATGTAATGTGCTTCAGTGGCTTGTGTAAGCAATATCATCAGTGCTACCGAAGTTATGAAGGTAATGTATAGAATTGAGAAAGAAATGCCTCGCAAATTAAGAGAGGCCGGTTTAGCTAAAATTACTGTTAAAAGTAAAAAAGAGAAACCATTAAAGTAATACACTGTTATTAGAAATGTTGCAACGTATTTATGAAGTCTATTCTATATTGTTCTCTTAAGGGGTCTTTATATAAAGAGCGGATATTACGAGTAAACTTTTTTGTGAACGCTAACAATTATATTAGGACGCTAATTAGTGAATGTTTCAATTTGGATTCATTATGATGAAGGACATACAATGTGGGGCAACTTGTAAGGAATTCATTTTCCAGAAAGGGAATATTTGTTAGATGCAAAGAGAGATGCAGGAATAGATACAAGGGGGAGTTATTATATGAACGGGAATACTGCAAAGAAAATAGAAGTTCAAGCTGAAAATACCGCACTAAAAAATGAGCAATATGCAGATCCGAAAAAGTGGCATAAGCAGGATACTACATGGGCACTGAGTCTATTTGGAACTGCAATTGGAGCAGGGGTGCTCTTTTTACCGATTAATGCAGGTTCAGGTGGTTTATTATCTTTACTACTAATTACATTACTTGCATATCCAGTTATGTACTACTCACATAGGGCGCTTGCTAAAATGATATACGCTTCTAATTCTGCTGATGAGGGGATCACAGGTACAATTAGAGAGTATTTCGGAAATAAAGCGAGTATCATTTTTAACATCGTATATTTCGGTTCAATTTATACAATCGTGCTAATGTATTCGGTTGCGCTTACAAACACTGCAAGTAGTTTTATCGTGCATCAATTGCACATGCCAGAACCTCCAAGAGCTATTTTATCACTTGTATTAGTTCTTGGTCTTATCGCTATACTGAATTTTGGTCAAGATATTACTGTAAAGGTAATGAGTATGTTAGTGTATCCTTTCATAGTTTCTCTACTTTTTATCGCAATATCTTTAATTCCACAGTGGAATACGTCAATGCTTAGTTTTTCAGCTGTTTCAACTGCTTCAACAGGAACAGGCTATTTTGGGACGATATTGATGATTCTACCAATCATCGTATTCTCATTTAATCATTCACCTATGATTTCATCATTTGTTGTGAAACAGAGAGCTACGTATGGAATCGAAGCCACTGATGCTAAATGTGCGCAAATACAAAAGGTTTGTTATATCATGACATTCGCTGTTGTTATGTTCTTCGTTTGGAGTAGCGCATTGAGCTTGACTCCAGATGATATAAAAATGGCAAAAGAACAAAACTTATCAATTCTTTCATATCTTGCTAATGAGCTTAATTCGCCTGTAATCACTATTGCAGCTCCAATTATTGCTTTTGTGGCTATTACAAAGTCTTTCCTTGGCCATTATATCGGAGCATTTGAAGTAATGCGTGACATGATTATTAAGTTTGGTAAATCACGTGGAAAAGATATTGAAGAAAAAACAATTAAGACAGTAATCCTTACTTTTGTTGTATTATCATGCTGGTTTGTTGCTTATACAAATCCAAGTATTCTTGGACTTATTGATTCTCTAAGCGGTCCTTTAGTTGCTGCTATCTTATGTCTATTACCGATGTATGCGATTCAAAAAGTGCCAGTACTAGCTAAATACAAAGGGAAAATGAGCAACGTATTTGTTATTATTGTAGGTGTACTTACTGTCTTAGCAAGTATTAAGTCATTATTCTAATTCATTATTATTCGTATTAGTGTAAAAATAGTTAACATGAAAAACTTTTTGGACAAACTTCTCACATTGGAGAGTTTGTCCTTTTTTAGTCATTCTATCAACTTGCCGACAAACAGCCACCTTCCAGGCAGTGAAGTGCACCCCAATTGTTAGACACAGTCTAACAATTGGAGGTGCATTTTTTATGGCTAAATTTTCTTCAAAAGAAAAAATCCAAGCGGTGAAACGATATTTAGATGGTA